>JBDTHH010000406.1:0-6818 GCA_039937055.1 Ktedonobacteraceae bacterium
GCAAGTTTTGCGAGGCTGTTGAAGAGGCGCTGCAAGAATATCGCCAGGACCTGGAAGACGATAACATCGAGTTGCGCGACTTCGCCGCCGAGAGCAGCAAGCCTGAGCAGGAGATCGAGTACCTTGATCTGTTTCCCTATGACTCGATCAAGCAGCAGGTCGCGCCGGTTGCAGACTACCTGGACCTGCCGTACTTCCAGCATACTGAGCGCGACTTCATCAAGAAGATGCGCTTCTACGTGATTCGCATCCAGCCGCCGGGCAAGCCGCCCATCAACTTCTACCAGCACTACTCGCCCACGCGCATGCTGAGCCAGTCGTCCTTCTTTGCCATGTGGCTGCAACAGGACCTCTACGACGACCTCGATCAGCCCACCTTCCTCTTTGAGAGGCACATCGACTGCTTCAGTTGCGAAGAGCACATGTTCATCCTGCAAAAGAACAACTTCTTCAAGATCTTCAACATCAGCGAATTGGAAAAGGTGGCCCGCGAAACGCTGGAGAAGCTGGAGCGGAAAGGCTTCATTCACAACTTCCAGCTTTTTAAGAAAGATAGCCTCAACGACAAGAACAAGATTTTGAAGCTCAAAAACATCTCTAGCAAGCCCTACCTGGACATGCTCACCATCGACGACCTGCACAAGACCATCAGGACCTACAATCTCCCCATCCAGGTTGACATAACCGGGGGCAGGAAGAAGCTGGTCTACGATCCCAAGCAGCGTTGGGCCATCCTGCACCTGCTCGACGATGCTTACGCCGACTCATCGATGACCAAGTATAGTTACTATATCAAAGGGAAGCGTGAAATACGAAAGAAGTAGCACATGCAGAGAAGTAGCGGTGATGCACTGGCGCGCCAGCGCGCCATCCAGCAATTTACTCGTCTTGGCTATAGCATCCTCGATGGCGCACAGGAAGAGCGTGGCCCCTGCGTCATCACCGGTCGGCGGAGCGCCATTGAGGTTGTGTTGCTGCCCCGGCTGCGCGCCGCCCTGCGCGCGCTCAATCCGGGCTGCGCCGCCGCCCTGATAGAGGCGGCCATCGACGCGCTGACCACCAATCGCAGCCTGCTCGATCTCGCGCATGCCAACGAGCAGATTCACACTATGCTCACAGACGGCATCAAAGTCGACGCGCGCGGCCAACTCGTGACGAGCGACAGCGAGAGCGCTGGCCAGGAGGGCGGCGACAGGCAGCAGGATACCCATAAGACGCTGCGTATCGTGGACTGGCGCGAGGCTGGCAATAATGATTTCACGCTGGTGTCGCACCTCTGGGTTGATGGCAAGCTGGGCAAGCGCTGCCTCGACCTGGTGGGCTTCGTCAACGGCCTGCCGCTGATCCTGCTGGAGATCGTGGATAGCGAGCTGCCACATATATTCGACAACATCGACAGGGACTACAAAAGCACCCTTCCCGCGCTCTTCTGGTACAACGCCTTCATCGTAGTTGCCGACGCCTTCACCTGCAAGATGGGTAGCCTCACCACTCCCTGGGAACGCTTCTTCCAGTGGAAACGTATCAAAGACGAAGGCGAGGCCGAGAGCAGTCGTCTCGATAGCCTGATCGAGGGCACCTGCCACAAAGAGCGCCTGCTCGACATCATCGAAAACTTCACGCTCTTTAACAAGGCCAGAGGGCTGAACAAACTGATTGCCATGAATCACCAGTATCTGGGAGTGAACAACGCCATCGCCTCCCTGCGCGCCTGGGAACAGGAGCGCCGGCAGCGGCGGCAGGCGGGAGAGGCGCGCGGCGCGCACGGCAGGCTGGGCGTCTTCTGGCACACACAGGGCAGCGGCAAGAGCTACTCCATGGTCTTCTTTGTGCGCAAGGTCCAGCGCACCATCGCCAACAACTACACGTTTGTCGTCGTCACCGACCGCGAAGATCTTGACAGGCAGATCTACGAGAACTTTCGCCATACCGGCGCCATCGCCGAAGACGCCGGCGAGGTGCGGGCCAGAAACGCCAGCCACCTGAAGCGCCTGCTGAGCGAAAAGCACCTGCTGCTCTTCACCTTAATTCAGAAATTCTATAGCGATGTGCCGGGCCAGGACTACGACGAGATCTCAGATAACGAGAACATCATCATCATGGCCGACGAGGCCCACCGTACACAGTACGACACCCTGGCGAAGAACATGCGCGCCGCCCTACCCAGAGCCTCCTTCATTGGCTTCACCGGCACGCCGCTGATGGACGGCGAGGAGCAGACGCGCGAGACCTTCGGCCACTACATCAGCATCTATAATTTCCGTCGCGCCATCAACGACAGCATCACTGTGCCCCTCTACTACGAGAACCACACGCCGCAGATCGAGCTTATCAACGACGATTTTCAGGACGAGATGAGCGAGCTGCTTGAAGAGGCCATGCTGGATGAGCGCCAGGAGCAGCGGGTCGTTGAGCAGTATGCTCGCGCGGAGAACTTTGTCGTCAAAGGCGAGCGGCTCGACCAGGTAGCCGCTGACATCGTCAGGCACTTTATGAACCGTGGCTATATGGGCAAGGCCATGGTCGTCTCCATCAACAAAATCACCGCCGTGCGCACCTACAATCGCGTGCGCGAGCAGTGGCAGCGCTACCAGGAGGAGCTGCGCGCCCAACTGTCCCTGGAGAGTGATCCCGCTGTCAGGGTCGAGTTAGCGCACAAGATCAACTACATGGAGCGGACCGAGATGGCGGTTGTAGTCTCGCCCTCGGAGGGCGACAGCGAGCGCTTCGCAAGCTTCTCGCAGGAGACGGGCGAGCAGATAGAGATCGCCACGCACCACCAGCGCTTCAAGAAGGAAAAGCTCGCCGAGAACTTCAAAGACCCTGAGCATGTGCTGCGCATCGTCTTCGTCTGCGCCATGTGGATCACCGGCTTCGACGTGCCCCCGCTCTCAACGATCTACCTGGATCGCCCGCTGAAGGGCCACACCTTGATGCAAGCCATCGCGCGCGCCAACCGCGTCTACCAGGACAAGATCAACGGCCTGATCGTCGACTATGCCAGCACCATTCGCGCGCTGATAGCCGCGCTGGTGGTCTACGCGCGCGAACATAGCAGCGGCTATCGCGAGGGTGACCGGCCCATAGGCGATAAAAGCGACCTCGTGCAGGCGCTGCGCGACAAGCTGGCAGAGACCGCGCAATTCTGTCGCGACCAGGGCATCAATGTGCAGGACTTACTACCAAAGCTGGCGGCTGAACGGGATAAACAGCAGCAGCAGGCCCTGCTCTGGCCGACTATCGATAAGCTGGTTGCCTACGATGACATCAAGCTGCAAGCCTTGCTCCTCACCAGCGAGGTAAGCAAACTCTACAAAGCCATCCTGCCGGACGCGGCGGAGAGAGACTTCACGCTGCCGGTCCACCTGTACATGCTTATCAAAGACGGCATTTACAAGACCATGCGCCCGACCGGCTTCAGAGAGACCCTGGGCCGGGTCACCAGGCTGGTGCGCGAGTCGCTGGAAGTGCATCAACCGGAGGAGCGCCTCTCGGCCGACACGCTGGCGCCGCGTGGCAGCTTTGATCTGCGCGACATCGATCTCAATGCCTTGAATACCAACCTGCGCAGCGGGCACCGCCACATCAAAGCCGAGCAGATGCGCAACCTCCTCTATGAGCGCATCCGGCGCATGATCGAAGTGAATCCGAGCCGCGTCAAATACATGGAGAAGCTCGACCGCGCCATCGATAGGTACAACGAGGGCTGTGCGAACTTCGCCAGCGATCCGCGACTGCTCAATCCGCAAGAGAAGGTTACGCAGTTATCCTCCCTTGCTGCCCAACAAGATCAATTGCAAGATGAGTATACCAATGCCTTAGTTGAATTAACTGGTGAAATAGCCCAGGAGGAGCAACGCTCCCAGCAGGAGGAAGTGAGCGAAGAAGAGCTTGCCATCTTCGACCAGCTCGCCCTCAACGTGTCTCTATCCCAGGAGGAGCACACCCAGGTCAAGCAGATCGCGCGCACCCTGTTAGCGGCGCTACGCCCCACATTCAGCGTGCCTGACTGGCAGAAGAAATCCCAGACATTCAGTCGCGTGCGTATAACCATCGAGGATGAGCTACTTAACCTACCAGCAATATACAGCCAGGAACTCGCAAACCAGAAGTGTGACGACCTGTTTCTATATGTGCAGGAGCGCTACAGCAACGATGGAAGCGCGTCGGTGGCTTGATATATGGGCAGGAAGGCAGGGCGCAGGCTAGCGGCGCCCGTACACGAAACCAGGAGCGCCTCGGGTTGCGGAGCGCAGGCCAGCGGCGCCCGTACACGAAAGAAGCCGTCCCTCTGGGAGGGTAGACTTTTACCGTGTGTACGGATATAATGATACCGCACTGTTAAAACGTGGTAGAAGTCATCGAATTCTGACGGGAGGTGCAAGGATGGTAGTGGACCCACAGCGAATGCGCATGTCAGTAGACGAATACCTGGCATATGACCGGGCCAGCGAGGTCAAGCACGAATATGGTGATGGCGAGGTAATCGCCCTGGCTGGCGGCACAATTGCGCACAATGATCTTACCGTGAATATGGTCTTGCTTCTGAGGGAACAGCTTGGACGCAGGGGGCCATGCTACGCGTATGCCAGCGACCTGCGTGTGCTCGTGGCCAAAAATCACTACTTCTATCCCGATGTAGTTGTCTCCTGTGACATTGCAGACCGCCAGGAAGGCAGTGATATTATACGCACGCCCCATCTTGTGGTTGAGGTGCTATCGCCGAGTACGGAGGCCAAAGATCGCGGCTACAAGCTGCGTTGCTACCAGCAGTGTTCCAGCATCCAGGAATATGTCCTGGTCAATACGCATGTCCAGCGCGTCGATATCTATCGCCGCCAGGCAGGCGGCACATGGCTGTATCAGAGCTACGGAGCCGGCCAAGATGTGATGCTGGATAGCCTGGATATCCACTTCCCCATGACTGCGCTCTATGGTGGACTGCGTATTCCCATTGAACAATCCGAAACCGGGTAGATGGCAGGCGCAGGCGGGCAGGGCGCCGCTGGCCTGCGCCCGTCAGTCTCGTCGGCGTCCTGGCTGTCTCCTACGCCCTGCTAGCCGCCGCCAGCGCTTGATCCAGGTCCCACAGGATATCCTCCACATTCTCAATGCCGATGGAGAGGCGAATGAGGTCCGGCGTGACGCCGCCCGCTAGCTGATGCTCCGCGGAGAGTTGCTGGTGAGTGGTGCTGGCTGGGTGAATGATGAGGCTGCGCGCGTCACCAACATTGGCCAGGTGCGAAAGTAAGCGCACGTTGTTGATCACCGCCTTGCCTGCCTCGTAGCCGCCCTTGACGCCGAAGGTGAAGATCGCGCCTGCCCCGCGTGGCAGGTAGCGTTGCGCCAGGTCATAGGAAGGATCAGCGGGGAGGCCGGAGTAGTGAACCCAGCTCACGGCCGGATGTTCCTGCAGGAACTGAGCCACACGCACGGCGTTCTGGCAGTGCCGATCCATGCGCAGCGACAGCGTCTCCAGGCCTTGGAGCAGGAGAAAGGAGTTGAAAGGACTGATGGCCGGCCCCGTGTCGCGTACAGTCTCGCACCTGGCCTTCATGCAGAAGCAGAAATCCCCAAAAGTCTCGTAGAAGCGCACGCCATGGTAGCCTGGCGAAGGATCAACAATATGGGGGAACCTGCCATTGTCCCAGGGAAACTTCCCGCGCTCAACGAGCACGCCGGCAATCGATGTGCCATGTCCGCCGATGAACTTGGTAGCCGAGTGGACAATAATGTCCGCGTCGTAGTCAAATGGACGGCACAGGTAGGGTGTAGCAAACGTATTATCGATGATCAAAGGCACACCAACCTCGTGCGCGATATCGGCCACGGCCTGGATATCAAGCACATCACCGCGTGGGTTTCCTATAGTCTCTCCATAAAACGCGCGCGTGCGCGGCGTGACGGCCTTGCGGTAGTTCTCGGGGTCGGTGCTATCGACGAAAATAGTGTTGATGCCCCAGGTGCGCAGCGTGATGTCAAACTGCGTATGTGTCCCGCCATACAGACTGCTGGAGGAGACCAGCTCATCGCCGGGGCGCAGCAGTGTCATCATCGTCGCCATCTGCGCGGCCATGCCAGAGGCCGTGGCCACCGCGCCGGTGCCGCCTTCAAGCGCGGCAATCCGCTCTTCGAAGGCCGCCGTGGTGGGATTCATGATGCGCGTGTAGATGTTGCCAAAGCGTTGCAGCGCGAAGAGATGGGCCGCGTGCTCGGTATCGTCGAAGACAAACGAAGTTGTTTGATAGATAGGCACTGCGCGCGCTCCCGTGGTAGGGTCAGGCCGCTGCCCCGCGTGAATAGATAAGGTATCAAATCCGAAGATGTGATCGCTGTCGATTTCCGGCATACTCTGTACCTCTGCGAGCTAGATGTACTATTCTTTTTCTTATGTGTGGCTACATGGTATCACACATGTACTATTATCATAGAGAGATTTTTTCCACCTGAAGAAAGAGGGCTATCTATGAAGACACGCGTATTGGGATACGAACACGCAGCAACCATCACCGAGATTGAGACCTGGGCCAACGATCTTCTTGAGAAAGAGGCTCCTGGCTCCCCTGGCCATATCGTCGTTAGTATCATTCAATTTCAGATCATCCCTGCCCACAATGGCTACGGCGCCATGTTCCTGGTAGAGGTGATAGAGCACTACCCAGAAGAGCAGATCGCGCTCAAAGAAGCCGATATCGTCGTGATTGAGCAGATGACCTCATCGCTCGATGAAACCGTGTAAGCCTGACTGACCAGGGCGCAGGCCAGCGGCGTCCCTACACGAAATCAGACTCTCCTACCTGGCACACACCTGGAGCGGC
>JBDTHH010000407.1:0-3774 GCA_039937055.1 Ktedonobacteraceae bacterium
CCGAGGCTTCCACTTCTAATTGCTTGGCTTTTGTGGTCTTGCCAGACCCTGGAAGTCCCACCAGGAGATACAATATTGCAGGTTCTTTCATACTTGCATTATTGCACATTTTGACAGGTTATTAACCAATTCGTGTCCGGTTTGAACCATAGCTCGGTTATCTCGTCCATGTTCAAGCAAGGGGGCCGATTGCTACGAGCATGGACTCGTGGACAGGATATCTGTCGAACGTTGCACCACCGTCGCGTTTCTGTGACAAAACCCGGACCCGACTGTGTTCAGGCAGAGATCAGAAACGGCCTTACAGGCCAATCATTGAACAGCTTCTGTGTCGCGCACGAGTATATTCAGAAATGCGCCATGGAAACCGTCGATGGTCTGTTCCTGCACCCGTTGGTGGGCGACACCAAAGGCGACGATATCCCGGCGGATGTGCGCATGCGCTGCTATGAAGTCCTGGAGCACTACTACCCATCGCAACGCGTCATCCTGAGGGTGCTACCCGCCGCCATGCGCTACGCCGGCCCGCGTGAAGCGATCTTTCACGCTCTGATGCGCAAGAACTATGGCTGTTCGCATTTCATCGTCGGACGCGACCATGCCGGGGTAGGCAACTACTACGGCACCTATGATGCGCATTCCATCTTTGCCGAGTTCGATGCTGCCAAACTGGGCATCACACCGATGTTCTTCGATCATACCTTCTTCTGCCGCGTCTGTGACTCGATGGCCTCATCCAAGACCTGCCCTCATGGCCATGAGCAGCATATCGCGCTCAGTGGTACCAAAGTGCGCCAGATGCTACAGGCGGGCGAAATCCCCCCGCGGGAATTCTCGCGCCCTGAGGTTGCCAGAGTGCTCGTTGACGCGATGCACCAAATGGCAGTGTCATGAACATCCCGCTGTATCCAAGATGGTTCAATGCTACGTAAGCTGCTACGACGTGCAAAGTAGCGAGTACGAGGCGGGGGAGTTTTACTAAACAGCAAATGGAATGCAGTTGAGACAAAAAACTCAGGGAAGCATCAGGTACCACTCAGCGAAGCTTCAGTGCGTGTTGCTACACTCTGTAGAAGAAGGAGGGATTGCTTCGAAACATGCATATTGTAGGTCGTTACCTTGGGATGTTTTTCTGTCTGATACCCAGCTCCCGAAGGCCGAGTGCAGTGGTGAGGGGGAAGCATAGAGAGGCTCAGAATATGTGGGGTGGTGCATGCCTGGTGAAATGTCTGTCCATTAGATCGATATATGCATATGTACGCTACAACTGAAGCAGGTAGGCGAGCCAGGTAGAGGGTAACCTGCTAGAGGGAGATGAAGCAGGCAGCTTATTCAAGGAGGAAGTTTACATGATCGAACAAGCCGATGAAGTGCAACTCGACAGCTTCAAAACCCGCGTGGCCGAACATGGACGTGTGCGGTCTCTCCTAGAGTCCTTCGCGTATGTCAAACCCTTTGGAGGCATGTTCGGCAAGATCGTGCCGTTCTATGCTGAGTCCTACTGGTACGCTATGGGCGGACTCGCGTTCCTGATGTTCGTCTTCCTGACCGCCAGCGGCGTCATTCTCGCGCTACTTGGCCCCTACTGGTGGTTGACCAGTCCCTTTGGACAGTTCCTCAAGTCATTCCACTACTGGAGCGCGCAGGGCTTCTTCTTCTTCGCAGTGCTGCACCTGTTCCGTGTCTGGGCCACCGCTTCCTATCGCGGGCGGCGCATCTTTAACTGGTGGATTGGGCTATCTATCTTCATGCTGGCGATGGGCGAGAACCTCTTCGGGTTATTGGCGCGCGGCGACTGGGAATCTCAGTTCGTCTCCATGCACTCCGACAATATGCTCTTCATCCAGCCATTCTTTTTCAACCTGTTTAGTCCGGCGAACTTCACCGCAGACCTGACGGTTCACATTGCTGTCATCCCGGTGGTCATCTTCGGGCTGATCCTGGCGCATGTCGTGTTGATACGGATCATGGGACTCAGCAAGCCACTATCGAACCAGAAGAAGGAGAAGTAGATCATGGAAAGCGACGAGAACACACCACAACCGGCAGCAACTGCTGCGCCGACCCCGCCGAGCGATCAGCCACCTGAGCGTCTGGTACGCCACGTCTTCTGGAAATATCCCGTACTCTCCCTGGTGCTCCTGGTAATGGTGGCCGTGATAGCGGCTGCCGTGGGATCGCCCAACTGGCCGAAAGATACGATCGCGGGCGTCACAAAGGCCGATCCAGGTGGGGCAATCCTGGCGTTCACACAGGAATTGGACGGCACCACGTCCTCGAGCGCCAACGCGCAGGAGTTTGGCGTGGGCGACCCGGGCCAGACCTTTGTGCTCAATCCGCTGCGCCAGGCGGCTCCCCTGCTGGGATCGAGCACTCTCCAACAGGCCATCGCGACCTACGATGGAGCGAGCGCGGCTCAACAGCAAACGTGGGCCTCTAATTACGACAAAGCCCTCGGCACGATCACTCCATCAGGTGGCAGTGCCATGAGTACAGGCATCCCCAGTCCTGATTTCTCCAAGATCGACACACTGCAAGGGGATTTCGGCCCGGTTCCCGTGCTCCTCACAGCGGATCTCCACCTGGCGCAGAACGGCTACCTGCAGCAGTACCTGCAGGCAATAGATCCGGGACACTCTTACCACCTCACAAATATCTGGCTCTACGACCACCCGCAAATGCTCAATACAGCTGTGGCGCAGGGTCTGACGGATGACCAGTGGGGTATGGTCAAGGAACGTGGGTTCTCGGTGGGACCGTGGTACCTGGCCATCCCGGCGGTGTTCCACGTCTACTTCCCCGGCGGGGTCACAGGCCCAGGGTTCATCCTGTGGAACCTGCTATTCGCGGCCTTCCTGTTGTTCTTCATTCCCCTGGTACCGGGAGTGCGCGACATCCCCAGGTACCTCAAGCTCTATCGCTTCATCTATCGCTACCCAGTCAAGGGCGATTTTGAGAAACCCGCCTGGAGGGAACGGCACGGCTCCACGCATGGGGGCGAGGTAGAAGTAGCGGGAGGTGGAGAATGAACCAGCCGAAGAGAGACAGTCAGGGAACGAAGAGTGTGAACAACCGGCACGGGCTGGAGATGATGATCTTCCTGGTTGCTTCAGTGATCGGGATGTATGGCCTTGGTCGCGGTCTGACAGGCATGTTTGAGCCTGGCCAGGGCATCAGCCTTCCCTGGCTCGCGGTCACGGGCGTGGCTTTCGTCGTGCTGTTTGCCCAGATGGGACGTGTCCACGACACCTGGCCGCGCAAATCCGAGAAGCAGAGCCAACCACAGGCAAACGAACTGCTGGCGCAACAACCGACAACGCCAGTTGAAGAAAGGTGAGTGTGAGCAACATGTTCCAGCGAATCCATCGTGATGTCTATTCGGTGATCATCGGTCTTCTGATCCTGGCCGGGCTGATTACGCTGCTACTGGCCATAACCAACCCGATCGTGTAAGGACCAGTATACTTGTAGCGGTGATCCGCAGGAGCGACAGCGGTCCCAGGGCTGCACCTCCCATGCCAGGGCGATTGGCGTGAGGAAGAGTGCAGGGGCCGCTGTCGCTCTTCCTGCACGCACATGATCCGTTTTCAGTGCGGTATCATTGCTCCCAGCAAGGACGCGGCATGGGTCGCCAGCAGAACCCACACCTGCGGGAAGACACCACTCAGCAGGGTTCCAAGCCCGAGGAGCAGCAGGACAAAGCGCAACCCCAGCGGCTCCATGTGGAGCGGCTTGTCCGGCGAAGAACGCAGGTACATCGGTTCGAGCACACGC
>JBDTHH010000408.1:0-8625 GCA_039937055.1 Ktedonobacteraceae bacterium
CGCTGCATATTGTGCAATACCTGGCGCAGACCATCGCGCTCCCGATTGACTTCGAGGCGATTCGCACGGATGAAGGAAGTGAGCAGGTAGGGGGCAAACTAATAGGGCGCCGGCCAGCGGCGCCCCTGCATGAAAGAGGAGGCGAGGGCCTGGAGAGCGATCAACGCCCCAGCGCCATCCATCCGGGCAGTTCGGCTCCCTCGAAGTGCTGGCCCGCGCCGTGTTTCGCCGCCGTCATTGAACGGGTGTGGCGGCAGAGGCGAGCGGTGCTGTTGCTGGCGGGACCCGCCGATCAAGAACGCGTGGACGAGGTAGTGCGTTTTCTTCCGGCACAGGATAGATGGGGCAGGCTAAAAGTACTAAGGAACGCGCCATTAATGGAGGTTGCCTGTAAACTGCAAGAGTGCAAGGACTATCTTGGCAACGACACAGGCATCACGCACCTGGCGGCTCTGCTTGGTCTCCCCACGGTTGCTTTATTTGGGCCAGGCGATGCTGTCACCTGGCAGCCGCTGGGGCCACGCGTGAGAGTGCTACGCGCAAATAGCCTGGAGCACTTGCGTGTTGATACGGTGATTGATACACTTAGATCGTTTTAATTATATGTAAGGACTTTCCCTGACGGATGCCAATAGGCGTGAATTGTAGGAGGCGATCTCATGATAGGTCAAGATCATCCAGGCACGCAGGGGCCGGAACCGGGTCCCAGGCCGCAGAAGCTGGTGTTGCCGGCCCCCGGCGGGTACAGACCCCCGCCCGCCTTCGGTGCCGGGCAGCGAACGCCGGTTGTTCCTGAAATGCTCCTGCGCCAGGGGGGACGCAATCCTAACAATCCAATCATCCGGCTAGGCGAACTCTGGCGCCGGGACCCGGCGTACAAGGCCCTGATTATCGCGGTGGCGCTGGTCCTGGTCGCGGGCACCCTCTTTGCCAGCCTGGCGGCCAACGCGCTGCTCCAGAGCAGCGGTGGCCTCTTCACACAGAACACCGCTATACCTACGACGCCCCAGGTAGGGGTAGCCCCCGCGCCCACGGGGACCGTCGATCTGCACCCGGCCTTCCCTACGCCCGGCGGTGGCAAAGGAACCAAACAGAGCAGCCAACCGCCGATGCAAGGTACACCCGCGCTCCAGGCTAGCCCGACCGGCATTCCAACGCAGCAGCCGGGCAACGGCAACCTGGTGGTGCAGATCACTGGCCTGCCCCCGCAGGTGCCAACTAACTCCATGGTGCCCGTCAGCGTCCAGACCAGTACACCGGGGGCAACTGTCCAACTCCAGGTAACATATAACGCCCCCCCGTTCTTCTATACAAGCACGCAACAGGTCACCGACGGCAACGGCAACGCCACCATCAACTGGCAGGTGAATGTGTTCGTGCGCGGCAAGCGTGCCACGGCCAGAGTGACTGTGATAGCATTCGATCAGAACGGCCAGCAAGGGCATTCCGACTCCATAAGGGTACAAATCACCGGCGCCGGTGGCGGCTAATCATGTGGTGGGAAGGGCGCTCAGGTGAGAGCAGGGCGCAGGCCTTGTCGACGGGCAGTGTCGGCGGGCAAGGGGAGCCGAAGTGGCGCCCCTACACGAAAAGGGAGATGCCACTGCAAGGCCTGTGTCCTGCTCTCGTTCCTTCCCGCTAATGTTGTCCACCCTCGTTCTTCTCAAGCAGGGCTGCCTCGGCTTCCTCCGCCGTCAGAGCCAGGGTGATGCCAAGAAACAATTGTCAAGGACCACCGGATCTGACATACCAGGCACTATCCCTTGGGCCAGGTGCAAGAGACTGGGAAAGCGTTTGTCGATCAGCGTGAGCACCATTTTCCGCAGTGTGACTACCTACATTATATTCCAAAAGGCGCAGGGCCATGCCCCGGTCACTCTCGCTCTGGAACTCGACATGCACTGCGATAGGCTGCTCGTGCAGGGTGCAGACCGCATCGGCGACGACTTTACGGTGACGGTCCAATTCGAGATAAGCTGCCCTCTCGTTGCGTAGTATGGTATAGTAGGGGCGATGGTGCCGCTGCTTAGTGTTTGTTCTCATCATACTGCTATCAAGGACGTTACATGACACAGACAAATGGGATACGCCAGGTACAGGAAGCCGCCCGTTCCGTCCGCCAGAGCATCAGCCGGGTGATCGTAGGCAAAGAAGATGTCATTGATCTGTTGATGGCCGCGGTACTTTGTGAAGGGCACGTCCTGTTTGAGGATGTGCCGGGCATAGGCAAGACCACGCTGGCCAAGTCGCTGGCCAGGTCGCTGGGATGTTCGTTTCAGCGCATTCAGTTCACCCCCGACCTGCTACCCTCGGACATTACTGGCATCACCTTTTATAATCAGAAGATGGGCGAATTCGAGTTCCGCCCCGGCCCCCTGCTCTCCCAGGTGGTGCTCGCAGACGAAATCAACCGGGCGACGCCGCGTACGCAGTCGGCGCTGCTGGAGGCCATGGAGGAGCGCCAGATCAGTATCGAGCGCGAGACGATGCTGCTGCCGCGACCCTTTATCGTCATCGCCACGCAGAACCCGGTCGAACTGGAAGGCACTTTTCCCCTGCCTGAGGCCCAGCTTGATCGCTTCTTGATGCGCCTGCGCCTGGACTATCCCAGTCAAGCGGAGGAGCGCCTTATCCTGCAACGCTTCAAAGAGGAGCAGCCGCTGCAAGAACTGACGCCGGTGCTGAGCGACGAGCAGTTGCGGGAACTCCAGAAGGAGATCCGCCGCGTGCGCATCGAGCCAAGCATCGAGGCGTATATCGTCGAGCTAGTACGCGCGACGCGCGCGCATGGCGGCATCGAACTGGGCGTCAGTCCGCGCGGCACGCTGGCGCTCTACCGCGCTACCCAGGCCTACGCCGCCATCCATGGGCGCAGCTACGCCATCCCCGACGACGTGAAGTTCCTGGCTCATTGTGTGCTATCGCATCGCATGATCGCCACCAGCCAGTCGCGCCTGCACGGGCGGGTGATGGACCAGGTCATTGATGATGTGTTGCGCACTGTGCCCGTACCGGTGGAATCATGAATAAGCGTGCGTATTACCTGACCCTGGCAGTCATCCTGCTCGGTATCCCGCTGCACCAGCCTCTGCTCGTGATCATTGGCTTGCTGGGGCTGCTGATCGTGCTCCTGACGGATGCCTGGTCTACCTATTGCCTGCGAGATCTGCACTACCGGCGCCAGTTGAGCGAGCAGCGCGTGCTCTTTGGCGAACAGGTGACGCTCTCGTTCTCTATTGAGAACGCCAAGCTGCTGCCGCTACCTTGGGTGGAGGTAGAGGATAATATACCTACTATGCTCGTCTTCAAGGGACGCCGGCCACGCATTGGCCTGCGCAGCAATACGGCCGTGGTGGAGAGCCTCTTCAGTCCGCGCTGGTATGAGCGGATCACGCGCAACTACAGCATCCAATGCAACACGCGGGGGATTCATGCCTTCGGACCAACCACGCTGCGTAGCGGCGACGTTTTCGGGTTTGTCACGCGCGAGGCCTCGATCTCTAATATCCAGTACCTGATGGTCTATCCGCTGGTGGTACCGATCACGCGTTTCGGTCTGCCCGCGCGCCGTCCGTTCGGCGACCAGCGCGCGCCCCGCCGCCTGCTGGAAGACCCCTCGCGGGTGATCGGCGTGCGCGACTATAGCTACGGCGACGACATGCGCCGCGTCCATTGGAAGGCCACGGCGCGCACGATGGAGCTACAGAGCAAAGTCTACCAGGCGACCACAACCTTTACCCTGGTGCTCTTCCTGAACGTGCTCCCGCGCCTGAATGTCCACGACTACGGCATCCATCCCGAACTGCAGGAGCTGGCCATCTGCGTCGCCGCATCGATCGCCGACTGGTCCATCAACGAGGGCTACGCGGTCGGCCTCTACGCGAACACTATGATGTATATGCCAGAGATAAGCCTCACGAGCAGTGAGGAGCCGCGCGCACGCGAGCAGGAGGAGCCGCGCTCGCCAGAAGAGAAGATAGCGCAGATGATGAAGCGGCGCCGCATCCATATCCCGCCATCGAGCAACGAAGAGCAGCGCAAGCGCATCATGGAGGTGCTGGCCCGCATCCAATCCTACTACGGCACCAGCATCGAAGATGTGATCCTGGCTGAGCGCACGCGCCTCCCGGCCGGCGCCACCGTCGTCGTTGTCACCAGCAGTATCAGCGAACTCCTGCTCGATGCCCTGGCGCGGGTCAGACGTGCCGGGCATGCTGTCACCATCCTGTTTGTGGGGGATGCCGCCCCCTCGGTGCGCTTCCCCGGCATCACGGTCCATCACATTGGCGGCGAAGAGACCTGGAAGGCGCTGGAGGCTCTCTACGACAGCGCATCTGAAGACGAGGAGTCCATGACCCAGAAGCCAGAGGTGCTGGCGGGGATACAGCTTTAATAGGTTTGCTAGCACTACTATGTGCTAAAATGCTGACAGTTCAGGAAGAGAGCAATGCCGACATTCCAGATATTAGCGAGAACCGCGCGCCCATCTGGCCCGCTCAAAAAGCCCCCCACGCGGGCGCGGAGGTGGTGGGATGCCCTCGTGTGGCAACTCGTAGCCGGGCTGATTATTGCCGCGATCGCCACTCTGCTTCTTAAAGCCGGGCTGTCTCTCTGGTTCTTTCTCTTGCTTCCCACCTGCACGAGTATTGTTACAACGCGTTACCAGAGTGCCAAACTCATCCATGGATCGCTACTGTATGCCGTGCTCACCATCGGTCTGACACTCATCTACTTTGTGTGCATCAGCGCTATAGAATTCTTCATTCATACCCCCGGATTCGGCCTGCTCTACCGTTACCACGGTCCTCCCGTCTCGCTGCTCATCCTTGTGACTACTACATTGGCCTGGAGTGTCATCCTTGCGCCTGTGCGTATCCGTATACAGGAGTTCATTGATCAACGCTTCAATCGTGGCGATTACGAAGTCGCCAGAGCCATCGAAGCCTTCACCTCAACGCTGCGCGAGGAGATTCATCTTGATCAATTGTGCGAGCGTTTATTCGCCTTGCTTGAGGAAACGATGCAGGCCCAGGTCATCTTATTGTGGGTATGCAAAGCGGAGCAGCATAATGTGGGACACCCGCCGGCGCGCCCTGGTTGGGGAGAGAATGGCCGGCAGCTACGGGTACAGAGTGAAGAGCGCGCACGGGAGCCAGAGGAGCCTCCTGTGCATAGCATTTCCTCAACTGAGCCTGCTGAGATCAGTGTGGTCGGTAGTGATCCATTCATGGTCTACGCTCTAAGCGCTTCTGGGGTGGTAGAGGTTGACCGGCTGCGCCTGGATTCGCCTATGTTACAATATGTGAAGACAACGAAGGCCAGCATCGTGTTACCTCTGGCCAGCCAGGGAGAACTGATTGGCCTGTTGACGCTGGGCCCACGTCCGAATGGGGAGAGGTATGCTCACAAAGATCGTGTGCTGCTTAACACGCTGGCCGCGCAAGTCGCGCCGGCTTTGCGCGTCACACAGATGGTGCAGGAGCAGCAGACGCAGGCCCTTGAACGCGAGCGCATTGAGCAGGAATTGCGGACGGCCCAGGATATTCAGCGCACCTTTTTGCCCAAAGACGTGCCGGTCTTCATCGGCTGGCAGATCGCGCCGTACTACCAGCCGGCGCGCGAGGTTGGCGGCGACTTCTACGATTTCCTCTTGTTTGGCGATGGCCGCCTGGGACTCGTGATTGGCGATGTGACTGATAAGGGTATACCGGCCGCTCTGGTGATGACGGCCGCCCGCACCATGCTGCGTACCGCCGCCCAGGAAAATGCCTCTCCGGGCGAGGTCTTCGCGCGCGTCAACGATCTGCTCTATGCCGATATCCCACCGGGGATGTTTGTCACCTGCTTCTATGCTATTCTGGATATCCACAACGGCCACCTGCGCTACGCCAATGCCGGCCATGAGCCACCTTATTATCGCCAGGCTACAGGCGCCTCCGAACTCTGCGGAACCGGCATGCCCCTGGGCATGCTGCCTGGCACGCGTTATGACGAATACGAGGTGACATTGGCACCCGGCGAGAGCCTGCTCTTCTACAGTGATGGCCTGGTGGAGGCGCATAACGGGAAGCGCGATATGTTCGGTTTCCCGCGACTACTGGCCTTCATTGGAGCGCACCCCGGCGGCCCCGGACTCCTTGATCCCCTGCTGGCCGAACTGGCAGCCTTTACCGGAAACGATTGGGAGCAGGAGGACGACGTGACGCTGGTGGCGCTGCACAGAGAGTCCCGTAGCGCGGAGGTGCCAGAGAGGTAGGGGCGCCCCTACGTCTTCTGTGTTTCTACCTACCGGGTCCAGGTTGGCGGACAGGCGCCCACGTTCTGGCCAGCCATACTTATACTTGTGTTTGTCCTCTTCGCGTATGCTAATGATAAGGTCGCCCGGTCATGCGCGCTTGCTGTTTTTCGGTAAAGATGCAATAGATCGTGTACAGGCTCTTTATGCGCTGTGGCTGTTAGAAGGAAAGAGAATGATACCGCCTGGACACAATCCCTCAATGTATCCACCGCAACCACCAGATGATGAGGATGAGGACGAGGAGGAACCTGGAAAATGGCGGTGGTTTTTCCCCGGCAAGAAGGTCCCTGATGCGGAGACGACCAGGGCACCAGGGAGGCAGGGCGGGGATGATGAAGATGACGAAGATGACCAGGAGGAGGATGGCCTTCAGAAGCGGCTGCGCTGGTTTATTGCGCGCAAGCGCGGCGAGCGCATGGGCATAACTGCGGGTCTGGGAGCGCTGATGCTTGTGCTTGTAGGTGCTGCCTGTATCGCAGGCCTCATGGGGGGGAGCGCATTTTTGCACGCCACCGCTCCCGTGCCAACGAAGACACGCGTCCCTACTAAGACGCCTCTACCTACCGCAACTCCCACGCCAACGGCGACGCCGAGTCCTACGCCGACACCGACGCCAGTTCCTACTCCCACGCCCACACCAATCCCCACGCCGACGCCGACGCCCACACCGAGTCCCACGCCGACGCCGACGCCGACGCCGGTTCCCACGCCCTCTGGATGCTTTGCACAGGGAGTAGTGAAACCCGATTCTACCTCAGCCAAACTCTGGTTCAAACTCTGCAGCGGGACGGCGGATCAAGTGACCCTGCACTACAACCTGCACGGTCTGAGACAGAACACTGTCTCGATGACCTTCAATAGTAGTACCTCCCTTTGGGAGTTTACCGTCAACCCTATCAGTTCGGGGAAGGTGCTTGAGTATTCGTTTACGTATCAACAGAATGGAGTGTCGCACAACACCAACCAGTTCTCATGGACCCAGCCCTAATGCTTCTTTGTGCGTTTCCTATGAGTCATCCCAACAGTATCACCATTTGGGATAACCCATGTTGCAATGCCCTGATGGGGAAGCAAGATCAGGTACCTCAATGTTATATCTTTATTGACTGGCATACGTGTTATATAGTATGAGGGTGTGTGTATAAAGAAGCTGCTGAGGATAGGGATATGGAGCAGGAGTTACACAGTTGGCTGCATTTTGAGGACAAGGAGCAGCTTATCTATTTCCTTGAAGAGCTTGTACGCCGCCATCCTTTCTTGCGCACCGAAATAGCTGATATGCTTGCCGGCATACCCGGTGGAGCGGAGCCTGGCGAGGAGCTTACTGAAGATTGGGACTTCAGTGGAGAGAACAGCTATATGCCCCCGCGCTCGGCTCCGCTCCCCCTGGAGAGCGAGATCTATCGCCAGCGCATTGAGCAGTACGCGGCGCGTTTGCAACAGGGAGAGCTGCTGCAAACAATCATAGATGATGTGGCCGATCTCTTCAGCGAGGCCGAAGCTCGCGCCGAATACCAGGACGACGCGGGCGCGCTGGGAATCTATGCGCTGGCGCTCGATGAGCGGCTGCGCGAACGCGACGCTGCATTCACGTCCATTCTGGATAAAGCGCTGGTGAGCGCGCTGCCCACGATGAAGAGCGTACTCCCCAGGGCCGCTCGTACCAGCGGGCCGGGTGGCATGCTTCCAGCACAGCCTCCGCTTCTGACAACGAACGCGCGCTGGAACTGGTTGGAGCGCCTCTTCGCGTTCTGGCTCAAACACCTGGATGTGCGAGACGTAGAAGAACAAGTGCTGGGCAGCATATTGAGCGTGGCCTGGCCAGAGGATATGGCCCCACTCTGGAATCTTGTGCAGAGCGAACTCCAGAAGCAGCCCTATGCCCAGCACATCAACATAGTTGATTTCACACACCTGTACCGCGTGCGGGCGCTGGAGAAATTCTTGCAAACTCTGCCCGCCCCCTGATATGAACCGGCGTTGTTAAACTGTTTACGAAAATCTAAGGTGGATATTATGGCGACCTGTACACATCTCGACCAGATACAAGAGGTTACTCCCAGCGCGAATGGCTGCGAGGAGTGCCTGAAGACCGGAGACACGTGGGTTCACCTGCGCATGTGCCTCGTGTGTGGGCATGTCGGGTGCTGCGACTCATCCAAGAACACGCACGCCACCAAACACTTTCATGCGACCCACCACCCGATCATGCAGTCCTTCCAACCCGGCGAAGATTGGCGCTGGTGCTATGTCGATCAAGCGATGGTGTAGAAATGTAATTGATAGATGAAGAGAGCGAGCAGAGTAGCGTGTGAGAGAAAGGATGC
>JBDTHH010000409.1:0-6177 GCA_039937055.1 Ktedonobacteraceae bacterium
TGAGCCTGAGCTTGAACCTGCACATCGACGCCAACGGCATCCATCGCGTGATGCCTATCGAAATGGACGGCGCCATCAGCCTCGATAAACAACAAAACTTGCAGTTGCAGGTCCAGCATGTGAAGCGCGACGGCAGAGATGCCGGGTCCGCGGTCGCTGCACAGACGCAGAGCGCCATCACCCAACTGATGCAGGCCTCGGTGATGCCCGCGCTACGCGAACAACTTAAAAATGTCAGGCTGATCTCGGTGCATACCAGCACAGCGCTGGGGTGCAGCAATGGCAAGCTGATGTTTGTGCTGCTGATTCAGGCGCCGCCCATCCAGGGTATCGCCGCGCAGCCAACGCCCAGCGCCCTCTGCTTCACCGGGCCGATCAATAAGCTGTTGCCATAACCTATATCAGGAGCGAGTAAACGATGAAACGCATACGCTATATACAGGTTGGTTGGGTGTTGCTGCTTGTGGCCCTCTTGTTGGGGCTGGTCGCGACGCCCGCCGGCGCCTCCAGCCGGACTGCGCGAGGGGCGACCGCGATTAACGCGAACATTTACATCGCAACAGCGGCGCTCCAGCCCCTCTTCCAGGACCGCATCAATCAGCAGGTGCCGGGCACGTTCAATAGCGCTATGGCCAGCATCATCGGCTCGCTGCCGCAGCAGGACCAGGGCTGGGCCAGGCAGTTGGCGGGGGCGCTGATTCAGCCCTCCGTCGCCCTGACAGGGCTGCGGCCACAGGCGGGCGGGCTGGCAACATCCCTGCGCGTCAGCCTCTACCCCGGCGATCCCCGGCCGATCGACACAAGCATGCTCGTGAGCTTCAGTGTCCTGAACTCGTCTACGATCCAGGTAAGCACGAGGCCCTTGAACAACGGACCGGCGCTGGTGAATGGGCCGCTGACGACGTTCCAGATCCCTATAGGCCGGCTCAACAGAATTGCCGCCACGCCCTCGTGCGGTAGCTCTGGTCTGATGATGAACCTGCAATACCCGCTGAGTCTCGCGCAGACCCAGGCTGGCATGGCCGATATGCAGCAGCCCGCGAGCCTGGTGCAGCCGGCCGGTACAACGGTGAATGCCTACGTTGAGATCCCGGCCACGTCGCTGGCGGCGTTGGGCAACAGTATAGGCAGCATGCCGGTGAATAGCAATATGACGGCGCAGAATATCCATGTAGGCGTGCAGGGCCGCAACCTGCTCGTCACCTCGGACATCGACCTGGCCGGTACCACATTCAGGATCGGGGTAGCCACCACCACGCTCGCTCCCACGGCGGCTGGTGGCAACCTGGCGGTGCATGTATTGAACACCACGCTGACCGTCTTCCAGTTTTTCACCTTTCCCTATAACAGCTACAACCAGCAGACCGAACAGACGCTGAACGCGAAACTGAACGGCGCCCTGGCAGGCAAGTTTCACGTCACCCAGGCCGGCATCGGCCCAACCGGCCCGGTGCCTTGCGTCGCCGGCAACAGCCTGCTGCTCACGGGGACAACGACTATAGGATAGCGTAGGGACCGGGGCGCCGCTGGCCTGCGCCCCGGTCCCTACGCGACACAGGGTGCGCCAGGGCCGGAACAGAGCGCTGGCCATCCTGGCTCAAGCACCGCCTTCCTCGTCTGATCACTGCCCGCTCTACGAGATTTTCCACTCCTGCACCGTATTGTCGGGGGAGGCGAAGACAATCTGTTTGCCATCAGGAGACCAGGCAACGGGGCCTTGCGTATTCGGATAGGTAATGATCTCCCCTCCATTAAGGGTATTCCACACCTGCACTGTGTAGTTGCTGGAGGCAGAGACGAGATGTTTGCCATTAGGAGACCACGCCACTCCCGTAACAGCGTATGTATGCCCTGTATACGTGAGAATGTGCCTTCCATCCACGGCATCCCACACCTGCACTGTGTGGTCGTTAGAGGCGGAGGCAATCCGTTTGCCATCAGGCGACCACGCCACTCCGTTGACGCCTAGAGAATGCCCCGTATACGTGAGAACGTGGTTTCCATCAACCGCATCCCACACATGTACTGTGTGGTTGTCAGAGGCGGAGGCAATCCGTTTGCCATCAGGCGACCACGCCACTCCGTTGACGGCGTATGGCAGCTCTGTATACGTGAAAATGTGGTGTCCATCCACAGCATCCCATACCTGCACCGTGCTGTCTTCAGAGGCGGAGGCAATCCGTTTGCCATCAAGCGACCACGCCACTGCATGGACGACGCTTCCATGCCCTTTATACGTGAGAATGTGTCTTCCATTCATAGCATCCCACACTTGCACCGTGCTGTCTTCAGAGGCGGAGGCAATCCATTTGCCGTCAGGGGACCACGCCACTCCGTCGATGAAACTTGCCTGCTCTGTATACTTCAAAACGTGCCTTCCATCCACGGCATCCCACACTTGCACTATGCCATTGGCGTCGGCCGAGGCAATCCGCTTGCCATTAGGGGACCACGCCACTGCATAGACGACGTTTTCATGCCCTGTATAAGTGAGAGTGGGCCTGGTAGGGAGCGTAGATATGGAAGTGGCGGGGGGGATGAATATCCCCTGGAGCCACCAGACGCTCCCTCCCAGGGCAACCGTCACCACTCCCAGGCCGATCAGCGCACGCCGCCGGGTGATGCGCGCTGACACCCCAGACCCCAGGGAGGAGCCACCTGGGGGGACCGGCTGATACATCTGCTGCTGCTGGCCTGCCCCAGATGCAGAATAGGTCTGAGGCGGCTGAGGAGAAGCTGGGATCCAGAGAGGGGTACCGCCCTGGCTTATATACTGAGATCGGATGGCTTGCAAGGCCGTGGCGACCTCGCGGATGCTCGCGGGCCGCGCGCTTGGGTTGGGCGACAGCAGACGCTCGACCAGGCGCTCCAGGGCGGCGCTCTCTGCCTGGGCATTCAGGTGCAAGGGTGGCAATGTCCCTCCCCGCTCGGAGGGGTCCTGGCCCGACAGCAGGAAGTGCAGGAGCGCCCCCAGGCTGTAGAGGTCGGTCTGAGGCGTGGTCTGCGCCTGCCCATATTGCTCCGGGGCCGCATATCCCGGCGAACCCAGCCGCTGGGTATCGCGAGCCAGACCGGGCTGATAGTGCCGCGCAATGCCAAAGTCGATCAAACACAATGTGCCTCGGGGGGTCCGCATGATGTTGCCCGGTTTGAGGTCACGAAAGATGACCGGCGGCTGGCGGCTGTGCAAGTACTCCAGCACGGGACAGAGTTGCAACATTAGCGCAATGCTCTCTTGCCAGGACAACGGCCTGCCCTGCCGCGTGCGCGTCGCCAGATAGGTTTCCAGCGTCTGCCCCTCGATATACTCCAGCACCAGATACCAGTGGTCCCGGTCGCCGAAATGGTCGTAGAGGTGCGGCACCTGGGGATGGTTGAGGTTGGAGAGGATGCGCACTTCGCGATGGAAGGTCTCCGTGGCGTCGACGGCCGCCGTCGCGCTCAGTCCTGGCAGCGAGATCTGTTTGATCGCCACGACGCGATCCCCGACGTGCCGATCTCTGGCACGGTAGACCAGACTGTAGCCACCTGAGCCAAGGCAGGTCCCGAGTTCATAACGCCCTTGCAGCAGCGTCCCAGCGTGTGAGGAGGACTCAGGTGGGAGCAGGTGCTGACAGGCGAAGCAGTGCGTGCTGCCCGCCTCGTTGGCCCCGCCACATGCCGGGCAGAAAAGAGGTGCGGACATCTTGAGCAGTTTCCCTCCGAAAAAATGTCTCGTTGCTTCTATGCTATCGTAGTGTACCATAAAAACCAGGCAGGCGCACGCTCTCGAGTGCGCTCCTTTCTGATCTACATTCCATAATGGATCTGTAACAACTCATGCATGTGCGCGTATTATATGGTAAGATTACGGTAATAAGAGACAGCAGAAAGGCGGAACCATGTTATGTATAGTGCAGGGACAAGCGCTTTCGGCGCATTATTCGCGTGCTTCTTTTTTGGAACAATGGCGATTATTATTGTCGGGTCCATTTTCTGGGTATGGATGCTCGTTGAGTGCATTACCAGAGAGCCATCGGAGGGCAACGACAAGGTCGTCTGGCTGCTCATTATCCTCTTTACACACATGGTCGGGGCGCTCATTTACTTCTTTGTGCGCCGGCCGCAACGCATACAACTGATGGGGCGCTGATAGCGTCCCATCTTTGATAACTACGGGCTAAAATACTCAGGGGGTACGGAGTCCGCCAGCCAGACCATATCGTTGCCGCGATAGAACTTGATGCCTTGCGCGTGGGCAGCGGCGGCGCGGACCTTGAGGATCACGGCCCGGTCTGTGCGGCGGCGGGCAACTTGCAGGGCGGTCGGGACATCGACCGAGAGATGCACATACTGGCGGCGCATGGGTTTGAGTCCATGCGCGCGGATGGCGTCGAGGACGGCAGGGGTGGTGCCGTGATACAGGAGGGCCGGGGGCGTGGCCTCGATCTTTGCCAGCTTGCCGGAGAGGGAATGGCCATAGAGGGCACGGATCTTGCCGTCGCGCATCTCATAGCGCTGTTTGTCGGCACGCGCTATCAATTCGGCGAGGTCCTCTTCGCGCAGGTCACGCCACTGGCGGCGCTCGGCGCGCAGGGTCTCCAGAAGATCAGCCACAGGGACCCAGCCCTCGTTGTCCAGTTCCAGCTCATAGATCCAGGGAGCATGACGTAAGGCATGGGCCATCTTCTTGCTGAGCGCCACAAAGTCTATCCCTCTATTGCGTTGTTGTGCGTCCATGGTGGCTCTCACAGTTCTTCATAGATTTGGCAGATCCAGCAATACTATAACATGCATGGCTGTGAATTGCCATAAAACGGCCCGACCTGCACATGAGATACCCCGAATTTTGAACCTTCGTTCTCAAAATTCGATACCGTTGGGAAACCCTAGACAAAGGAGAAAGTATCAAGTAGGATACAGAAAAAGGAGCTCCTCTCTCTTTTGAGAAAAGAGGGCAGGTATGAAGAGAGGAAAGAAGCCATGTCACTGCATCAAGAACCAATTGGCCCTATCCCAGAAGAAACGGTTCGTGTCGCTCAGGCAGTGTTTCGTCAGGGAAATAGATGCATCCGTTTGCGGGAAGCGCTGGGAACGATTTTTGATGACAAGGAATTTGCCGATCTCTTCTCTTCTACGGGGCGACCTGGCGAAGCAGTGTGGCGTTTAGCGGTGGTGTGTCTCTTGCAATTCGTTGAAGATCTTTCTGACCGTCAAGCTGCTGAGGCAGTGCGAGCACGGATTGATTGGAAGTATTTGCTGGGACGTGAACTTACTGATCCTGGTTTCGATTTCACCCTGCTCACAGACTTTCGTGCCCGTTTGCTTGCAGGAGAAGCAGAACAACGGATCTTTGAGATCCTCGTCCAACGCTTAAGCGATGGAGGGTGGATCAAAAAACGAGGAGTCCAGCGCACCGATTCAACACATGTCTTAGCGGCAGTTCGTCGGCTCAATCGCGTCGAGCTGCTCGGCGAGACGCTGCGCGCTGCCCTCAATACGCTCGCCGAATCCGATCCCGATTGGCTCAGGAGTTGGGTTCCGGAAGAGTGGTTTGAACGCTACAGTCGCCGGATTGAAGAATGGCGCATTCCAGGGGCCAAAGACCAACAGGAAAAAGTGATGAAACAGATTGGAGAGGATGGGGCACAGTTGCTCACCCAGGTGTGGGATGACCAGGCTTCTTCGACGATGCGCTCCTTGCCAACGGTTGAAGGGTTGCGACAAATCTGGGTCCAACAATTTGACTGGGAAGAGGGACAGATTCGAGCGCGCAACAAAGATGATTTGCCGCCTGCCCATCTGACGCTTCGCTCTCCCTATGACCATGAAGCGCATTATGGACACAAGCGCGATTTGAGTTGGTATGGGTAGAAGGTCCATTTCAGCGAAACGTGTGATGAAAACCTTCCTCATCTCATTCCCCATGTGGTCACCACAGATGCCACCGAAACCGACGTGGAGCAAACAGAAGCAATCCATCAAGCCCTCAGCGATCGGGATCTGTTACCGAGCGTGCATTTGCTGGACGCAGGGTATGTGGATGCGGAAATTGTCTTGCAGAGTCGCGACCGCTATGGCATCGAGGTGATTGGACCAGTCAGTCAGAACACCCAATGGCAAGCCAAGGCGGGGGAAGGCTATGATCTGGCATCGTTCACGATTGATTGGCGCAAGCAACAGGCCACGTGCCCTCAA
>JBDTHH010000410.1:0-3451 GCA_039937055.1 Ktedonobacteraceae bacterium
TAGGAAACCGCCAGTTCTTGTATACTTTTACCATTGACGCTAGCGGCTTTTAGACGTAGAATCAGGAGGATACTGGCAGGAACGCATTACCAACGTCGTTGAAAGACGTTGAACACCGTACAATGCAAAGATGATGCTGTTCTATCATGTTCCAACCAGAGGAGAGACTATATGGCCCATTTATGGCGCGCTAAAGCCAGAGACAAAGACGAAGCGGTGACCACGAAAGTAGCCCCAGGAGTAGGAGCCACAGGTGATATTGCCGTTATCATCGAAGGAAAAAAGCTGGATATTGAATTAGTCCGGCTCGCCTGCCTGATGGCGAAGAAGGCAAAACGTAAGGTTCACCTTGTCCATATTATCGAAGTTCCACGGACGCTGCCCCTGAAGGCCGTCATCGCCGACAAGTCGGAGGCAGCCAATAAGTTACTATCGGGAGCTATCACTATAGCTGAAGAATCAGGATGCGATGCTGTCGCCGAGATCGTGCAGGCACGAGATGCTGGCCCGGCCATCGTTGATGAAGCGCGCGACCATGCCTGCGCGTTGATAATGCTTGGGCTGGTGCGTAACAGCCAGAAATCGCACAACACGTTGGGCAAGACCATCCCATACGTGCTCGCGAACGCGCCCTGCCGGGTATGGGTGATCCAGGACCCCAACGGCGACATCCCTCCACCTATGTAAAGATATAGCCACCTTTACATATCTCTATAAGTGATCCCTTGCTATATATGCGCGTCCCTCGGTTTCGTCCACGGGCGCGGCTTCGGCTCCCCTTGCCCGCTGACAAGGCCTGCGCCCTGCTGGGCGGCACGCAATGGAAGCCGAAGCCATCGCCTCTACGCGGATCGCGGCAAATCTGCGCCCGTTAAAAATAACATGGTATAATTAAAGTATGGAAATATCCCTCTGTTCGTAGATAGAACTGTTCTTGTATTATCGTCGCTATTCGAGAGGAACAAGTCTATGTCCACCAATTCTCATGCTACCGGCGCTTCAGCGCGCTCCCACAAGGATTATTACACAGCGCTGTACCAGGCAGCTCTAACCTTCTCTTCCAGCCTTGAACTGAAGCAAGTCTTGGAGAGTATAGCACGAAACACAACGGAAGCCATGCAGGTCAAAGCGTGCGGCGTACGTCTGCTCAATGAACCCGGCGGGCAATTAGTGCTCAGCGCGGTCTACGGATTGAGCGAGGGCTATCTGGCCAAAGGCCCGGTAGATGTCACGCACAGTAGTATCGATAGCGAGGCCCTGTGCGGCTCCCCGGTAGTGATCCCCGATGTGAGGACCGATCCACGCTTCCAATATCAAGAGGCGGCCCGGCGCGAGGGTCTTGTCTCCGTGCTCTGCGTGCCCCTGGAGGTACATGGCAAATCCATCGGCGTCATGCGTGTCTATACTGCTGAGCAGACAACCTTTCACGATGATGACATCCAGTTTCTCACCGTGCTTGCCAGTTTTGCCGCGCTGGCTATCGAGAACGCCAGGCTCTATGAGAACGTCAAAAATGACTATGACGGCATGATGGATGCTCTCTGGGGCGTCAGTTTGAGCGGCCGCTAGTTGGAGCATGGCGCCTGCGTTGTCGGCGGGCAAGGGGAGCTGAAGGGGCACCACTACACCTACCACTTCCCTATGCTTCCAGCGCGTACATCACATTGGCCACGGCCGCGAGGGCCGCGGTCTCGGCGCGCATGATGCGCGGCCCCAATGTCACAACCTGCACACCCTGATGTTGGGCCAGCAGCACTTCCTCCGGCATCAAGCCACCTTCCGGCCCTATAAACAGCACGACGGTCAGAGGGGCCAGTGAGCGCGTGGGAGTCAGCACGTCGCGTAGGGAGCGGCTGGCTTCCTCCTCCCACGGCATCAGGGCAAGGGCACCCGGAGGGATGTCATTGAGAGCGTGCATCAGCGGGCGAATGGGTAAGAGTTCGGGGAGGCGTGCGCGTCCACACTGTTCGGCGGCCTCCTGGATGATACGCTGCCAGCGTTGGATCTTCGCGGGACCGGCATCCTCTAAGCCGGACATCGAGCGACGGCAGAAGATGGGCATGAAGACCGCTACCCCCAGCTCTGTGCCTTTCTCTAGAATCCATTCGAAGCGCGCCGATTTGAGGAGTCCCTGGCAGAGGATGAGGCGTACGGGCGACGGCGGTTGACCAGCCCGGCGTTCCAGCAACAGCACCTCAACGCCAGCCCGGCTACTCTTGCTGACTTCGGCCAGCACCTCGGCGCCGCTATTATCGAGTAAGACCAGGCGCTCACCAATGCCCAGGTGCAGCACATCGCGCACCTGGTGGGCCAGTTTCTCCGGCAGAGCAACCAGGCGCGACGATGCAACGCCTGGCCCGGTCAGGAGTTCTGGCGGCACAAAGAAGCGGTGCATGGCTATCCCTCTTGCTTACGCATAATCAGCGCCCACCACTCGCCGAGCTGCGCCTGGTCCGCCAACTCTAACCCGGCGGCCAGCAGCGGCAATTCGGCCTCAGGACGGCGCTCGTCGATGATGCCGCTGGCTATGAGCAGCCCGCCGGGAGCCAGGACGCGCGCCAGGGAGGGAGCCAGGGAGCCGATCACGCCGGCCAGGATATTGACCAGCACCAGGTCATAGCGCCCGGCCAGCCTCTGCGCCTCCGGCGCGTCAAGGGTACCTAGCGCGACGGAGATGCGCTCGCTCAGTCCGTTCACTTCAGCGTTGGTCGTGGCGCTCTCGACGGCGACGCTGCTGTTATCGATAGCGTCGACATGTTCCGCGCCCAGTTTGGCGGCGGCCAGCGCCAGGATACCTGAGCCAGTGCCCACATCGAGCACCTGCATACCGGGCCGGGTACGCAGCTCGACCTGCTCCAGGCAGAGGCGCGTCGTGGGGTGCAGGCCCGTGCCAAAGGCCATACCAGGATCGAGGGTCAGCACCACCTCACCGGCGCCGGGGGTATATTCGCGCCACGAAGGACGAATAACCAGACGCCTGCCGATATGGGTCACATGGTAATAGTCTTTCCAGGCATTGGCCCAGTCCTCTTCGTGAACGACACGCGTCTTGAGTTCGCCGACGAACTGCGACCCCAGGCTCGACAGGTGCCACAGCCCCTCCGCCACCTTTTGACGTACATCCTCCTCCGTGCCATCCATTGGCAGATACGCGCGCACCAGTACCGGCTTACCGGCCAGCACACGATAGTCCTGCCCCTGGTCAATCAACTCAATCGGCTCCTCAATCGCCACCCCGTCGGTTGTATAGCGGCTCAACAGTTCGCTCACCGGCTCCACGGCTTCAGGATGAACCTGGACCGACATTTCTAACCACTGCATACACATACATCCTATCTAAAAATAATGGTGATGGAGAGGTATCAGGGGTAGGGGCGCGCGAGGTAGGGGCGCGGTTTACAAGCCCGCCTGTTCGCCGACGAGATCGTGATGCCATCGGCGAACAGGCGGG
>JBDTHH010000411.1:0-4744 GCA_039937055.1 Ktedonobacteraceae bacterium
CCGCTGCGACGGCCGCGAACGTAATCAGCGGCTCAAAGTTGGGGTACACCACACGGTCGACCAGCGCCAGGCTGGAAAAAGGTCCCGCCTCGGCTTTCCTGGCCCAATCAAGGATTAGCTCTCTGCGGACACCAGGGATGTGGGCTGGTAGCCCGATACCAATTTTCATATTGATCTCCCTACGGTGAATGAACGCGTTGACATCAATGGTCAAGCCATCGCCCCTCTATTATAGAGTCGCGGGTGCAGGTGCCTCAATCGCGCGTGCCACGATCTCGGCGATATCCTCCACCTGGAGTTTCTCTTCGGCGTCGACGCCCTTCACGCCGTCCTCGAACATGGTGATGCAGAAGGGACAGGCGGCGGCAAGCACGGTGGCCTCGGTCTCCAGAGCCTCGTTGACGCGGGTCTGGTTGATGCGCGTGCCGGTCTTCTCCTCCATCCAGGCGCGACCGCCGCCACCACCGCAGCAGAAGCTCTTGTTGCGGTTGCGGCGCATCTCGCTGATGCCGTTGCTGTTGAGCACCGTAAGCACGCGGCGTGGCTCATCGTAGACATCGTTGTAGCGACCGATGTAGCAGGGGTCGTGATAGGTCAGCTTGCGCCGGTCGAAACCAGCGGGTAGTGTGATCTTCTCGTCGGCCAACAGCTTTTCGATGAAGACCGTATGGTGAATGACCTCGTAGTTGCCGCCAAGCTGCGTGTACTCGTTCTTGATAGTATTGAAGCAGTGCGGGCAGGCCGTGATGATCGTGCGATGCTGCGGTGGCGCGCTCGCGGCGGCTGTGTGGCCGTTATGCCCATTATGGGCCTCGGCGGCGTTGAAGCCATAGCCGTTAAGCACCTCGATATTTTGCTGCGCCATCATCTGCCACAGGTATTCGTTGCCGATGCGGCGCGCGGGATCGCCGGTGCAGGACTCTTCGGGACCCAGGATCGCGAAATTGACCTTCGCGGCCTGCAAGATCTTCACCACCGAGGTAGCGACCTTCTTATTGCGTTGATCGAAGGAACCCATACAGCCGACCCAGTAGAGCACATCGGCATGGGGATTCTCTGACATCAGCGGCACATCGAGGCCGGCGGCCCACTCGGCGCGCTTATCATTGCTGATCTCCCAGGGGTTGCTGTTGCGCTCGACGTTGTTGAACAGCGAAGTCACCTCTTCGGGGAAATCGCTCTCCTCCATCACCAGGTGGCGGCGCATATCCACGATCTTCGGCACATGCTCGATAGCGACGGGACAGATCTCCATGCAGGCGCGGCAGGTGGTGCAGGCCCAGAGCGCGTCTGTGCTGATGATGCCGCCCACCATCTGCTGGTGGTGGGCCTCTTGCTCGCGCGCGTTCTTGTCGGCCTCGACCCCGGCGATACCCATGCGGCCAAAGAAGTCACCTTTGAAGAGACTGTCGGCCTGTCTAAAGACATTATGCTCGCCCAGGATCTCGCCATCGCGCACAAACAGAGCCTCTTTGACGCCCAGGATAATCTCCTTGGGGAAGAGCGGCTTGCCTGTGTTGGTCGCCGGGCAGACCGTATTGCAGCGGCCGCACTCGGTGCAGGCGTAGCCATCGAGCAACTGCTTCCAGGTAAACTGCTCGGCCTTCGAGACGCCGTAGTCTTCGCGCTCCTCCAGATTTTCCAGCAGGGGCAGTGCGCCTTTGGGAGCATAGTTGCGGAAGAAGACGTTGAAGGGCGTCGCCAGCAGGTGCAGGTGCTTGGAGCGCGGCAGATAGATCAGGAAACCGAGGACCGTGAGGATATGCAGCCACCAGAAGGTGCGGTAGAGAAAGGTATCGACTGCCGTTCCCAGTCCGCTGAACCAGGGACCGATGGCCGCGCCGATCAACGTCCAGGCCTCGCCGTTGGTGGCGGCATACTCGAAGCCTTCGACGAGAGCTAGCCATAGGACCACCAGCAAGATCAGGCCCAGGATAATGTAGCCATCCCAGGGTCCATGCAGGAAGCTTGAGAGCTGCGCGGGCCGGAAGACGGCGCGCCGGATGGCGAAGAGGACCAGGGCGAAGATCACAAAGAGTACGAAGAGATCCAGCACGATCGCGAATGTGTGGTCATGGCCGATCAGTGGCAGGGAGCCGTTGAAGGCGCCGAGGATCAGGTTGAGTAGACCGAACTGGATGATAATAAAGCCCCAGAAGGTAAAGAAATGGGCAATGCCGGGGATCGGATCGCGTAAGACGCCGCTCTGGCCCAGGACGACCATAAAGAACTCGCCGATGCGGTCATCGATGCGGTCGGTACGGTCCTCGCGCCGCGCTTTGGCAAGCAGTGAAACCAGTTCACCCACGCGAATGCCGAAGAGCGCGATCGCGGCCAGGAAAATAACCACAAAGATCGCGGAACCGATCAAGCCCCCGGTTGGTAAGATGGCAGGGGGAGTCATAAAAACCTCCGTTTGTAGGGGTGTAGTCCGTACACCCGCGAGGTCAAACTATGGAGCGCAAGAGACTGCGCTCCTGTCTTTATCATAGCGGGATAGGCATAGTGCTGGTCTTAATGAGCTTTGCGCCGCTTCACTTCTGCCGTGAGGGCGGGGAGGATCGCCAGGGCATCGCCAACGACGCCAAGGTCCGCCGCGGAGAAGATGGGAGCGTGTTCGTCTTTGTTGATCGCAACGATGTACTTGGAGCCTTTCATGCCTGCCAGGTGCTGGATCGCGCCACTGATGCCGCAGGCGATGTAGAGCGTGGGCTTCACAGTCTTGCCGGTCTGGCCGATCTGGTAGCTGTAAGGCAACCAGCCAGCATCGACGATAGCGCGCGTCGCGCCAGGCGCTCCGCCAAGGGCCGTAGCCAACTCCTCCACCAGATGGAAATTCTCGGCTTTGCCCAGCCCGCGCCCGCCGCTGACGATCACGCTGGCATCTTCCAGTTCAGGACCTTCGCTCTGGACCTCGACCGTCTCCAGGACCTTTATCGTCTGCGAGGCGGAATTGAGGGAAACTTGTAGCGTCTCAACCTCGGCTGTACGGCCCTCGAAGTGTTCAACGGAGAAGGCCTTGGGGCGCGTCAGCACAATGCCGGTCCCGCCGTGGGGATGCGTGGCGGTCACCACAGTCTCGCCGCCCCACGGCACGGTCACCTGCACACTGTCGCCCTCGAAACGCAGGTCGGTGGCATCGGTGATCAGGCCCATGCTGTTGCGCACGTTCAGGCGCGCGGCGATATCGCGCGCATTGTAGGTCGTAGGGAGCAGCAGGAGCGCGGGCTGGTGCTGTTTCAGCAGTTCGCTGATGGTATCCACGGCCGGCAGCGTGAGATAGGTATCGTAGGTGGCATCAGTGTGAGCATAGACCTTCTCGGCGCCAAATTCGCCGAGCGTGGGTGCGACCTCGGCGGCGGCGGAACCCAGAATGATGGCCTCGGCGCGACCGAGACGAGCGGCCTTCCCCAGCACCTCCAGCGATGAGCGCGCGGGCTGGCCGTTTTCCAGTTCAACAAGTACCCAAATAGTGTTCGACATACCCCGTACCTCCCTGTCTAAAGCAACTGGTAGCGCTGCAAGAAGTCGGCGATAGCCGTAGCAGCGTTCCCATCATCTTTAACAATCTGCCCGGCGGCGCGCGCCTCGGCCTTGCCAATAGTCACCACCTGTTCGTGTGCCCCGGCCTCACCGACCTGCGCGGCATCAATGCCCAGGTCGCCCAGGCTAAGCTGGGAGAAAGGCTTCTTTTTGGCGCTCATGATGCCCTTCATGGTGGAGTAGATAGCCTCGAACGAGCCGCTGGCGATGGTCACCACAGCCGGGAGGGGGCCTTCAACGGTCTGGTACCCGCTCTGGGTGACGCGTTTGATGACGGCTTTCTGGCCTTCGACGGTGACCTCGCGCGCGAAGGTCAGTTGTGGCAGGCCGAGGAATTCCGCGATGCCGCCGGGAACCATGCCGGTATAGCCATCGGTGCTCTCAGTGGAGCAGAAAATAAGGTCGGCGTTCTCCTGCTTCAGGACAGCCGCGAGCACCCTGGCGGTGCCGAGGGCGTCGGAACCCGCGAGGGCGGGGTCGGTGACAAGGATAGCGCGATCAACACCCATAGCCAGGGCGCGGCGCATGGCCTCCTGCGCGCTTGTCGGCCCCATGCTGATAGCAGTCAGCTCGCTATTGCCAACGGCGTCACGCACTTTAATGGCGGCGGCGATCGTTGTTTCATCTCCAGGGTCGAGGACGAGCGAGACACCGCTGCGCACAAGCCGCTTCGTCGTGGGATCAAGCTTGCTAACGACGGTGTTAGGGTCTGGGATCTGCTTTATACAGACGTACATCTTCATTGTATGCTTGCCTCGTCTTTATATAACATTTGGAACAGGGGGAATCGCATGCCTGGAGCGTTTCTCAGGCTTATTGTATTGTACCTGTCGTTAAAAGAGAGTGTCAATGTTGCTAGCTAACGCTGAAAGCTAAACTTTAAACGCTTGCTCCTTTGTGACACACCCAGTACTCCTACAACGTGTCATAGGTATGGGTGTATTTTCTCCTATGGTCCACCAGGCAGAAAGGAAGTTCTCATGTCAACAGAAGCAAGCAAGGCGCTTGTCAGACGCTACTACGAGGAAGTTCTGACAAAGAGAGATCCCAAACTTGTGGATGAGCTATTTTCGCCCGACTACGTGTTCCACTACGCTCACACTCCGCCAGGACTGCCCTCCGGGCTGGCGGGTTTCAAGCAATTCGTCACGGAGTTCCTCAGCGGCTATTCTCAGCTACACTTTGTGGTTGACAATCAGAG
>JBDTHH010000412.1:0-6492 GCA_039937055.1 Ktedonobacteraceae bacterium
GGGCGCTCTTCAGGCCCACCTGCAAGCCCCAGGCTTTGCCGTTCCAGCCGGCGGGGATCGGGCTGGCATCCAGCAGGCGCACACGTGGATCGCGCTGGCTATACAGACCAACCAGTTCCTGTGTGCCATCATGCGAGCCACCATCGACTACCAGGATCTCGATCACTTCTTCGCCCTGAGTAGTTAAGCCTCCCAGGCAGGGAGCGAGCCGCGTGTATTCGTTCAGCACAGGCACGATCACCGAGATACGGGCCTGCTCCGCTCCCGTTGTCTGCGCCTTCACTGGTTGAATACACTCTCCGCCAGCCGTGGAGAGCAGGCGCTTACCTACTCGAATAGCCAGTATAGACTGGGCTGCTGCAAGTAGCAGCAGGAGATACTTCATCCCCAAACAACACCTCCATCTCTGAAGTAGTCCATGTTTCTCCACGCCTCCAGAGCCGATCAAGTAGCAGGGCGATAGCCGCCTCGTAGACCTTCTCAGGCAGGGTAGTCGACGCGCGCGCCCGCAGCACGTCGTACTGGTTGCGCTCTATCGCCGTCAGAATGCGCTTATATAGTCGTCCGGCGATCAGGATGGGCAAACGACAATTTGTAGGTAGCAGCCAGATCCCATGCATACCGTGAGCATAATAGTGATGTGTACGGCTCACCTGGTAACGCATCAAGGCGCGGAAACGCTCATCAGGCTGCTGCCCTCGCTCATACAATGTGAACAAATGCGTGCGCGAAGATCCAAAGCTTTCCAGTTCATCCAGTGGCAGATACACGCGATTGAGTGCCAGGTCGCCGCCAACATCGCGCAGAATATTAGTCATCTGCATAGCGATGCCCAGATTTTTGGCCGTCACAAGCGCCGAGGCCGAGCGCACGCCCAGCATGGAGGCCATCGCCAGACCCACCGTTCCGGCCACGCGATAGCAGTACTGATGCATCTCCGCGAAGGTACGTATCTCGCGCGGCCCCAGGTCTGAAATGAGACCATCGAGGAAATCAAGAAAGATCATCGTAGGAACGGGATGCTCCCCCAGAACGGCAGCCAGGGAGCTTCCCAACGGTTCGCGCGGGGCTGGAAAGGTGCGATTTTCGCTGAACCAGTGCTGCCAGGCCTCCAGTTCCGCGCGAATATCCGCAACGCAACGACCTGGCGCCGGTTCATCCACGAGATCATCCAGGACACGAAAGAACGCGTATAATACGGTGACGGAACGGCGGAGTTCCAGCGGTAAGAAACGCGCGGCAAAATGGAATGTCTTGCCATGCGTCGCCAGAAGTTCCTCGTCCGTATTGTGCGCCGTCGCGGTCGTGACCAATGGCGGAGCATGCAGGGCCACCTGAGCAGGACCAGCCTGCGTGTCGCCAGCATTCTTGATCTTTACTATATACATATCAAACCTGTCACTTTTCAAGGGCGCCGGCCTTGTCGGCGGGCAAGGGGAGCCGAAGCGGCGCCCCTACACGTCCAGGAAGCAGGAAGATGGAGTATGTCTATATACGAATTGTCTACCTCTCCCCTTACGGTATATCTGATGCTATAGGGAGGCAGTTCCGGGTAATGAGGTGGAAAAGAAGCGCCACTGCGGCATTTCGTCGAGCGGACTGGAGGGGGCGTAGAACCCAGGGCAAACAGTGCTTACACTGGTAAGTTATCTACATTGGAAGCCTGTGGGCGAGCATACCTATAGCGAGCGAGCGTCTTTGAGCCCCACAAGAATATGATGATTATGGCAATCACAGCAGTGATCGCTGCGGCAATCACTGGATCGTAGTGAGAACCATAATTGGGGAAGGAAAACTCACCGACATTGATCATGGCATGAAAGATGATTACCGCAAACAGGCTTTTGCCTGTGTTGTTATAAAGCCAGACCATAAGGATGCGCAATCCAATCGTAGAGAAGCATTGCCCTGCCACCCAGACCCATGGATGCTCCTGCCTCCAGCCCACGATATGCCATAGCGCCCACACCGACCCCAAAAGCAGGCCGGTTTTGAGCGCGCCCCAGCGGTCTTGCATGGGATCGGTGGCATAGCCCGTCCAACCCACCTCTTCACCAGCAGCGGCGAGAAAGAATACCACAACAAAGATGGGAATCGTAGACCAGGGAATGACTGCTTCGGGGAGGGGTCGCCCTAAGAGAAGCATGACCCCGTATGACAACACGAGGATAAAAGGATTCAAGAACACGATGGGCACATACCAGATCTTCTGCCTGATTCTCTCCGCGTCGAAAACACGCTTCAAGAGCCTGCTTATACCACTACGTCCCTCTTCCCGGTAGACAAGGATGAACGCCGCTGCCAGCGGACAAACAACCTGAAGCGCGCTCAGAGAAAGATTGATCGGTGGAAGGGGTCGGACAAAGGCACCAAGCAACCAGAAAGGAAGAGCGAGGGCGAAAACCAGGACAAAGAATGTGAGCGGTGATCTTTTCAATGGCACCTGCATTCCTTTTGCATAGAAGGTCGCGTGCTTATGAAGCATCAGCAGGGTTGCGGAGGGAATCGAGTGCCTCTTTTTCCCTCAAGAGCAAGTATACCTGAGATATGTCAGAAATGCGAGCATAGTGTTATCTTTTCTTGACCACAGCCCGCACCTTGCCGCCTGGGCGCAGGGCCAGATTATGCACGGGATCAGGCTCAATGGTTTGCCCCGGCAGCAGCGCAAAGGACACGCGTTGAGCCAGCGCGGCGATCAGCAGTTGGCCTTCCATCAGGGCGAAATAGTTGCCGATACAGATACGTGGCCCGGCTCCGAACGGGATATAGGCATAGCGAGGAAGCTGTTTTTCTCGTTCGGGCAGGAAGCGGTCGGGATCAAACGCCTCCGGGTCTGGAAAGTACTCTGCCTTGCGTTGCAGGGTGTAGGGGGACAGAAAAACCGTGTATCCTTCAGGCACCAGGTAGCCATCAATCTCGATATCGTGCAGCGCCTCGCGCAGGATGGCCGCCGCTGGTGGATAGAGACGCATGGTCTCCTTGAAGATCTGTAGGCAGTAGGGTAAGCGTGCCAGATCGTCATATGTCGGCGTCCGCCCTTGCAACACACTATCGACCTCCTGCTGCACCTGCTGATAGATGTGCGGGTGATGGCAGAGGAAGTACCATGTCCAGGTCAGAGCCGCGGCCGTCGTTTCGTGTCCGGCGCCAAAGAGCGTCAGGCACTCGTCCATCAGTTGCTGATCGCTCATAGCTGTGCCATCCTCGTCCCTGGCCTGCAATAAGATGGACAAAAAGTCGTTGCGCTCACTGGTGCTGCTATGCCGTTCATCGATCAGCGCCTGAATGCGGCTCTCGACCACCTGCGTGGCGTGGCGCATGCGACGATTGCGCAGCGTCGGCCAACTGAGCGGAGGTGAAAAGAGCGACGAGAACTTGCGCGTAGTATATTCGAAGCCAACGGCCATCGCCGCTCCAAGCTCGTCCGTCTCCTGGAAGACATCGGCATCGAAGAGCACCTTGCCGATCACGCTCATCGTCAGACCGATCATCCCTTGATTGAGGTCAATGATCGCCCCATCGCGCCACTCCTGCTGGAGCCGTTCGCCATAAGCCGCGATGGTATCTGCGTAGCCAGCAATATGGCGCGGCTGAAAGACCGGCGCGATCAGCTTGCGCTGGCGGCGATGAAACTCCCCTTCACTGATGAAGAGGCCGTTGCCGCTCATGGCCTTATGCATCAACCGGCCCTTGCTAAAGTCATAAGCGTGCTCAACCAGAATGCTCTGCACATGTTCGGCTTTATTAAACAGGATCATGGGCAGCGACCCCATATGGAAGCCGCAGACATCTTCTTGCTGGGCCACCCTCAGCAGGAAGGTCAGGCGATCTTTCCCCATAAAGGCCGGAAGACTCCCTATAAGCGGGCACTCACGGATAAAGGAAAGCGTGTGCGGGGCTGTTGTCTCACCGGGAATGAGCGTATTTTCTTCTACTGGCATGAGCATTCTCCTTTATCCCTATTCTATCCCTTTTAGTTCCCAACCGCAAAGCTGCTCTGCCAGGAGCCGCCAGACCAGCTTACCTCCAGCTCGTAACAACCCGCGACTGAGAACAAGGGGAAGATCCCCCATTCCTTCCAGCCAGGAGCTGCTTCCCCATGTGGGATGTCTGGCACCCCGGCAACTGCGCCAACATCCTGCGCATCCGCCTGCGGGTTCAGGACCAGCACGCGGGTGGCGGCTCTCGGCGGCATCTGGCCATCTGTCCACCAGGCCAAAGCTCCCGTCTGCATCTCACGAAGGCGCAACGTGACTGGCTGACTATAGTTCGGCCCAACTTCCACGACCATTTTTGTCATTGGCCATTGCTGGGAACCATACTGAGCCAGGTGGAGGACCCTTGGGTAGAAGATGCTATAGATCCAGAAGGGTCCGCCTCCGACCAGGCGCACGTTGGTATTTCCTCCCAGGTCGCCAAGGTGCTGCTCCTGGGGCGGGGGTCTCAGGGCGCAATTTTGTGGTGGCGAAGCCAGTGGCGCTGTGACAGGCGTGAGATCAGTCGTTACGGTGGACATGGCATGTGAGCTAACCGTGCTGGCAGTCGTTGCGGTGGGCGTAGCACGTGAGACAACCACGCTGGCAGAGTCGCAACTTGCGAGGCACATTACGGCCAGCAAGCAGGCACAACTTGCCAAAGAAAACAGCGGCATACGAGTCAGGCGCGGAAAGAGACATCGGGAAAGCATGAGTTTCTCCTCTTTTCCTTTTTGGATTACAGCGCTCTCTGCCTGAAGAATACCCGTCTTTCCTGAAATAGGGCTGAATGAAACGAGGCTTTTGTTTGCTTACCGAAGTCAGATGATGTATAAGAATAGCTAGAGAGCTATGCAATAGCAGTGAAAGGGAAGTGAGATGACTATTTTCTTCTATAAAACAGACGAGAAACCCTATGGCTGTTTCTCAAACTTTTCGGCACACGGCTTCGAGCTTGATGGCGCCTGGTGGCCTACAAGCGAGCATTACTTTCAAGCACAGAAATTCGCAGGCACACCATTTATAGACCACGTACGCCTGGCCTCTACTCCGAAAGGGGCGGCAAACATGGGCCGGAGGCGCGATCTTCCCCTGCGCGCAGATTGGGAAGAGGTCAAGGATCAGGTGATGCTCCAGGGCGTCCTGCGCAAGTTCGAAACCCATGCCGACATTCGTGCGATCCTGCTTGCTACGGCAGAGGAAGAGGTGGTTGAGAAGGCGCCCAGAGACTACTACTGGGGCTGTGGCGCCGATGGAACTGGCCAGAACAAGCTCGGACAGACGCTGATGACGGTACGAGCGTTGTTACGCAGTCGCTCAACGTAAGTACTCTGTCAAGCCTCATCCTCGATCTTCTCGGCAAGTTCCTGGATCACGCTCACCGCCTGGGCATATGCTTGACCTGCTTGCACCTGTTCTTCCCTTAACTGGTCTAGGTGCCACCTGGATCTGCCAACGCTCGTCTGCCAAACCGATCTCTTCAGCGAGGACACCAGCCTCCTCCAGGTGAGAACGCGCCTGATCAGTAGTGTAAAATGTAGGCATGTGGAAGCAAGTGCTTCCTGTCAATTGAGAAAGACTGACATCCACTTATAATTCTTCTGGCGGACCTACGGCCCGTTTTGAGGAAAAAGAGTGTGCGAGGCAAAGGGCTTCGTCCTCTGCACTTCGATTATGGGGAGATGTCAGAGAAAGAAGAAAGCACCGATGCTTCAGTCAACTATTACCCGTGCGTTTGCACTCGGATTAGGCTATGGGACCCTCTGGTTGGTCAGCGCCTGTATCGCTTTTGGAATTCTGGACATGGTAGAAATCAATACAACGCTAGCAGGCAGCGTTCTCTCTATCCTGGTGACCCTCCTGATTGGAGGGATACTTCTGTTTCTCTGCCTACGCTTTCTCCGTCTGGGATACGCACTCCCTAAAACAGAGGACGGGAAAATATCACCCATTGGTCGCAGAATCTTTGGATTGCTCATTCTACTGGAAATCATCGGTTGGACCGTCCTCAACATCGGCTTAGGAAGCCATAAGCTGCAAGTCTGGATCGTCCCTATTGATCTGCTCATCATCGCTATCCACTTCATTCCCCTGGCCTTCGTCTTCAAGGTCCCTGCGTACCTCGTAATGGGTATCTGCTGGGTGACCGCTATCATTGGAAGTATGCTCGTCCTGCCATCGACCATGGTCATCGGTCATAGCAGCGCCTGGACGACTATTCCAAGCATCTGCTGTATCCTCCTTACCTGGCTGACGGCTCTCTACTTAATAATGACTGAGAGTAGAAAAGTGCGTGCGGTCTTTCAGACAATATGAAAAGGAACTCATTATGGCTTCACCTCATCGCTCGCACTTGGGCTTGTCCGTGGAGTGCGGGAGAAATGAGAGACCACCTCTTCACCTCTCGTCATGCTGTCCTCTGATCATAGAGTGAAATGCGCGCTGTCATAGCACTACGCGAAAAGCAGCCATGACGTGATATAATGAAGCACATATTGGAAAAGATATTCTAAAACTG
>JBDTHH010000413.1:0-2676 GCA_039937055.1 Ktedonobacteraceae bacterium
TCCAGGGGTGCCCAAACTAGGAAGTAGGCCAGTGCGTTGGGATCGTCGAGGCAGCGGCGCACCACGAGCCAATGGCGAGCGTCCACGGTGCCGGCGTGCGCCACGGGCAGGCGGGCCCAATCAAAGAGGCGCTCGCCTTTGGTCCCCAGGCTTTGGGAGAGGCGTTGCCACTCGTGGGCGCGCAACGCCTGCTGTGCAATACTGGCCACATCACTGAGCAGGAGGCCCGCCCGTGTTTGCACACAGATGGCTTCGGTGGAAGGGACAGCCAATGCGTAGGCGTAGCCTTGCTCTTGCAGGAAGACGCGCAAGTCGGGGCAGTGGCCGTAGACGGTATCAGCCACCACCCAACGGATAGCCAGCCCGGCCTCCTGCGCCCGTTGCACCATGCGCATGGCCAGTTCGGGTTTGGTCTGGAAGCGGACCGCCTCCGGGATATGAGCAGCGAGCCTGCGGGCGGCATCCTGGCACCAGTCGTCAGGCAGATACAACTCGCGGTCGATCAGAGCATGGCCCAGCGCCGTGACGTACGAGAGGAAAACACCGACTTGGCAGTTTTCCACGCGCCCCGTACGTCCGCAATACTGGGGTCCGACGCCAGCCGAGTGGCGTCCGCGTTTGGGCAAGCCGCTTTCATCGAGCACCAGGACGGGAAAAGGCGCGTCATCCGCTTCCTCCGGTGGCGGCAGGGAGGCATGCAAGCTCTCTGCGACCAAGGCGCGCACCTCATTGCGCACGGCGTCCTGGTCCCAGACGGCGCTGGCCAGCAAGCGCTGCATGCCATAGGGGCGGGCCTCTCTGGCGTGTTCAGCGATCTGCCAGCCATTTTTGCGGGGGATGTCGCTGAGGATGGCCTGCAGGTAGCGCAGGGCGTGCTGATGGGCTTGTGGGCGTGCAAAATGGGAACGTAACCGTGCATGCAGCGCGCGCAAGCGCTCGTGCCACTGGCTGATCTCGCCGAGCGTTGGCCCGGCTTGCTCTGGTGTGGTATGCTGAGGAGACTTCATGCTGCTCTCCTTTCCGATGGACGAGGCAACGCAGAAGAGATTGTCCTGCTAGCATGGCACATCGGGGCGGGATTGGCACGACGTTCTTTTCCCTTCCAGAGAAGATTCCGGGGATTCTTCCAGGGAGTTTTCCTCTCTTTTCGAAGCGCACCGGTGAGGGTCAGTCGAATGGGAGGAAGTCGGGGGACTTTTCCAGGGAGTTTTCCTCCCGTTCTAAGTGCCACTGTAGTGAGCTTGAGCAAACATGGCAACAGATGCAACGGGAATTGACGAAGCTATCTACCAGAAGTAAGCGCATACAGGCCGAGAATAGTGGGCATCTAATCAACTAAGATGAGCCTGAACTCATAATTCAGGCTATCAAGCAGGGTGTGATGCAGATACGAGGGGAGATAGAGACAGCCTCTCACTTCAATGGAAATTCCCTTATATAGTAGGGCAAGGATGTGGGTGCCGATCAGCCCCAGGTCCTGGCGTGCTGCTGCAACATCTCACGATGAGTGAGTAGCCATGCTTCTCTCCATAGCGAATGTTCCACTCGCTCCTGTAGCCTGACATCTGTCTCCAGGCCTGCAGAGTAACGTCCCATGCGATGTACGAGCGAACCTGCATCCCGCAAGCGCAGCACATCAGGGATGGCATGCAATTCTTCTGTGCTCAAAGGGAAGCCAGCTAGATAGGCTGTCGCGAAGGCATCTATTATTTCCCACTCTTTACCTGTGCCCATGAGGTGAACCGGCCACCAGCTCAGTGCCACACACAGCTCCATCACCCGCAGGTCGATGCCAGCGAACTCGAAGTCAAAGACCGCTGTAACCCGCTGATCTTGCATAAAAATATTCGCCGGACCATAATCCAGGAGTAACAATTTTTGCGGTAAGTGTGTATACATGCCTGGGACCTTTTCCCGTACCGATATGAGGATGTCTTGTATCAGCCGAGCCTTAGTGCGCTCTATTGGCAAGCGCTCCACAGCCGTGAGGGGATCTGGTACAGGCGCATACCCACGGACGAGACCTCCATACGAGAAGGTTGGCTCAAATCCGTCAGTCGTTACTATCTCCGGCAGGGCCCCAAGCGCGTTGTCGAGCGTTGCCATGGCCTCAGCAGCAGGTGGCGCGAGCACAGGATCGTTGCGATCAGGGTGCGATCCCGGCAAAAAGGGCGACAGGATCGCGAATGCCAGCGTCTCTGCCTCGTGATCAAGGAAGGCTATGCTCTCTCCGCTGTGCGTCAGAACGGGCAAAGGCAAGTGAAACGGCAAATCTTCATCAGACAAGGCTCTGAGCAGAGCCACTTCATAGCGTAGACGCGGAAGCGAAGTGAGATCGGGAAACAGGCGCAGAACGTAGCGCTCTCCATCTACAGTCTCCACGCGCCATACCAGGTTATTGGTACCACCGGAGAGAGGGGAGAGACGCCATGGCCCTGCAATCGGCCATGCTTGCCAGAGCTGTGCCAGGTCCATTGTATCCTTCAGCATAGGCAGAGTGTATCAGACGGCGCAGATGGATGCAAGACAAACGAGCTGATACCACCCCCACCTACGAAGACTCAGAGGGCTTGTAGCGGTACGCGCGGCTCACGCGCCGCCAGTCCAGTTCGCGACCGCGCACCGGGCGCTCCTCGTCAAGCGGCTGCAAGGTGTTGGTTGCCAGGAAGCGGCGGC
>JBDTHH010000414.1:0-6646 GCA_039937055.1 Ktedonobacteraceae bacterium
CTGCAATTCCATCCCGAGGTCACACATACGCCGCAGGGCAAGGCCATCATCCGCAACTTCCTCTTCCGCGTCTGCGGCTGCGTGCCGGGCTGGACCCCCGCCTCCATGATCGACGAGGCGGTTGAGCAGATTCGTCAGCGCGTGGGTCGCGAACGTGTGCTCTGCGCGCTATCAGGCGGTGTGGACTCGGCGGTGGCGGCGCTGCTCGTCTACCGGGCCATCGGCAGCCAGCTTACCTGCGTCTTTGTGGATACCGGCTGCATGCGCGTCGGCGAACGCGAGCAGGTTGTCACAACCTTCAGCGAACACCTGCATGTCCCGCTCATCGCCGTGGACGCGCGGCAACGCTTTCTGGCGCGCCTGGCGGACGTGATCGACCCTGAGAGGAAGCGTAAGATCATCGGCGAGGAGTTCATCCGTGTCTTCGAGGAGGAGGCCGTGCGCCTGGCGGAAGAAAGTGGCCCCATCAGCTACCTGGTCCAGGGCACACTCTACCCCGATGTCATCGAGAGCACCAGCCACGATACCGCCGCCACGGCAACGCGCATCAAGACGCACCACAACGTCGGCGGCCTGCCGGAGGAGATGACGCTGCGCCTGGTGGAGCCGCTGCGCATGCTCTTCAAAGACGAGGTGCGCGAGATCGGACAGGCCCTTGGTCTGCCGGAAGAGTGGGTCTGGCGCCATCCCTTCCCCGGACCCGGCCTGGCCATCCGCATCATCGGCGCCGTCAGCGAGGAGCGCCTGGAGACCCTGCGCGCCGCCGACGCCATCGTGATCGACGAACTGCGCCGCGCCGGCGTCTATCGCGAGATCGGGCAGGCCTTCGCCGTGCTGACCCCCATCCAGAGCGTCGGCGTCATGGGCGATGGTCGCACCTACGCCAATGTCGTGGCCCTGCGTGCCGTCACTACCGACGATTTCATGACCGCCGACTGGACACGCCTGCCCTACGATCTGCTGGCGCGCATCTCCAACCGTATCGTGAACGAGGTGCCAGCCGTCAATCGCGTGGTGTACGATATCACCTCCAAGCCGCCGGCGACGATTGAGTGGGAGTGAGCCTTGTAACAGAATATGCAGTGAGAGGGACTGTAATCGTGGGAACCGATATCGCCGGCCGCATAGAATGCCGGCTGCGCTACCCCATAGACTCGAGAAAACCCTGGACATCCGCGATAGATCTCTCTTTACTCTATCATGGTAGGGACTATGATGCCTTCGGTTGTCTGTTCGGCATTAGAAACTATGCTCATTTTCGACCAGTAGCCGCTGAACGAGGCTTACCTGCCGATGTCTCCAGGGAAGTCAAAGAGGATGCTGAAAGCTACGGCGAGGGTGGCTCCGGGCATAGCTGGATTAGCTGGGCCGAGATCAAGGCTATCGATTGGGAGGAAGAGACGGAGGAGACAGATAGTCGTATCCATGAGTACAGGCGCGCGGAAGACGGCAGCCTGGTCTATGAAGGGAAATCCTCCCTGGATCCTACCTTCGCGAAACATGTCTCCTATAGTTTGCGAGCGCCTCATAGCTGGCCGGAAGGGCAGGAGTGGGAGATTGAAGGGAAGATCTACCGTGCGGAGAAGCTGAAGCGCAAAGACACACGCGAGGGCTGGGACTCCCTGTTCACCGTGATGGAATTGCTAGCTGCCTACTATGAGGATGATGGCGTGCGTCTGGTGGTCTGGTTCTATTGATCTGGCACAGGAGTGATGAGATGCGTGAATTTGAGATCCTGGCGCGCGGCTGCTATCAGCCCGCACATCTCGTGATCGCCTACGATCCGGCGCTGACCATGGCGAGTACGCCGGCTATCGATGAGTGGCTGGACGCGCTGTGGCAACGAAAGCTTGTGCGGGCACGCGAGAGGGGTATCCGGCTGTTCGACGCACCTGTGTACCGGCTGAGCAGCGTCGAGGTGCGCCCTGATGGCACGCTGCACCTCCTGCTGGGCAATACCACCTACAAGGAATATGTCACGACGCGGGACCCGGAGTTCGCCACGGGGCGCGAGCGTCACGAGATGGGAAATCCGCTCTCCACCTGCTCGGTTATCGAAACGAGCGATGGCTGCATCCTGCTCGACAAGCGGCAAGATGTCGATGTCTACGAGGGACGCTACCACACCATCGGCGGCGCCTTCGAGCGCGGGCGCGACACCACAGAGGCGCTCCCTGATCCATTCAAGGCCATCAGGCGCGAGATCCGCGAGGAGACCGGCGTGCAGGAGGACGACATCGCCGCGCAATACTGCCTGGGCGCCGTTTACGATCTCCTCACACCCCATTCCGAGTTATGCTTCCTCACGCGACTGCACATCCCCCTGAGCACCGTCCATACCCGCACCCCCGAAGATGACGAGATCAAGCAGTTACACACCCTGGCCGTCACGGCCGAGAGCCTGCGCGCCTTCATCCTTGAGCACCACGGCGCCATCTCCGCGACCGGCGAGCCGAATCTGCTGCTGTATGGTGGACTGAAGTTTGGGGAGGCGTGGTTTGAGGAGATAATGCACGACATTGCCCAATAAGAACCCGGCTATTGTACCCGTCAGCGATCAATCGCCTTTGGAACACAATAGCCGGGCCACTACAGAATCGTGGTTAGTAGAGCGGTACTAGAAACTGCCGCCGCCACCTCCACCACTATCTCCGCCACCACCAAAGCCACCGCCGCCACCGCCACCGAAATCACCGCCGCCGCCGCCGCCACCAAAGTCTCCTCCACCGCCACCACCGAAATCACCGCCGCCGCCACCTCCGAAGTCTCCGCCTCCAACGTTACCGCCTTGATTTTGCTCACCCTGGTGTTTGCCCAACTCGTAGCCCACCAGTCCGCCTGCCGCAGCGCCTAAGCCTCCTGCTGCCAGAGGATTCATGCCACCCCCACCCTGGTTATAGCCACCTGGACCATAGTAGTTTTGCGGATAGGGCTGCTGGTAAGGGGCACCCATACCCATGCCTCCGGGAGCCATCCGGCGACCCATGCCACCCCTGCGGCGCATCACACCAAAGATTACTGCCCCGATGATCAGAATGAGCAGTCCGACACAACAGAGCGTCGTCAGCCCGCCGGAGAGCAGGCCTCCACTTGATGACACTGGATTACTGCCCACCGGGCTATTCCCGCCTGAAGAATTCCCTCGTGACGAGAGCGCACTCCCCAGCGACTGGATAGCCGCGACAGTCGCGCCTGTGTAATCGCCATTGTTATAGCTATTTTTGAAGGCGTTCGCCGCTGATGTGGCATCGCCACTTGATAACGGCACATTTTTTCCCCACGCCGTATAGAAGTGGTGATTCACTGTATCAATAGCCATCACAATCAGATTCGTGGAGGTCACATGGCTGGCCGATTGCTGCTGAAAAGCCGATGACGACCCCTGGAATGCATTGGTCGTATAGATGTTGAGCGAATACGATAAATTGGCTCCCTCGCTCCGCACCCTGTTCTGATCCAGCACACCTGCCTGGTCGTTAATATTGACAGTATTAGCCAGCACGCTCACTGTCGTCATGAGCATCAAGCAGCATGCGACAACCGCAGCCAGCAGGCCCTTAGACAGGTGGCGCATCGGAGGTCGTACACCTGGTCGATTCATATGTTTCTCTTCCTTCCTTTGAGCCAGAGGTAAGATCCCACCAGCGGAAAACATCTTACCAGGCTCTCTCTATTTACGTCCATACTATCCCATACGTTGTACTCATTCGTATCTACAATATTCTTACGTTCCGGCATGATTTTATGATACACCCAAATTTGTAAGAGAGATGGCTTTTTCAGGATCATGGGCGACTTTGAAAAGGTAATGACTTTTTTCTTAGAGCTATTGACACGTATGTGTATCCAGTGTAGTATATAGAACAGATATTCTATTAACGAGCCAACGCGGACAGGCGAACTAGCAAAGGGGGTTACACCGTGGGCGCCACACAGGTCAGGAGAAAGACAAAGCCAACAGCGTACGAACTTGATATCGATAGCGAAGATGATGTATACGTAACGCGTACCCCCACCAGCACACGACGCTATATGCCACCGGCGCAGCACGATACGCTTGAAGATCCGGTGACCCAGCCGGGTCCGTTCATCCAGCGGCGCGCAAGTATGAAGCCGCATACCAGCAGTGGCACCGCGTCGAAAGCCATCACGCCACCGCCGAAGACCACGATGCAGCGCGCATCACAGCGTTTCCCATTGACAGCCCTCGTGCTGGGTATGCTGGTGATGGGCACCCTCGTCGTCGGCCTGACCTATTTCGGCTCCTGGTGGAAGATTCACCAGGATGACACGCAGTACGGTCGGCCGCGCACATACCAGGTGGATGCCGTCGTTGGACACGGCGATAGCTCGGCCAACAAGACCCACTTTATCTTTATGAACCTCAATCGCCATGTCACGATCATTGAGTTTCCAGGCGGCGATTCAACCCACCCGCATGTCTACACCGGCCCCACGCTCTTCGGCGATGGCCAGGACCTCACACCCGTGACAGGCACTATACGCGACGTGAACGGGGATGGCAAACCCGACCTGATTGTCTATATACAAGACCAACGTTTTGTGCTCATCAATACCGGCAGCACGTTCCGTCCGCTCCAACCCGGAGAACGCGTCAGCGTGTGATAGATGTCCCCGACGATTTCATATAGGAGCGCCGTTGCGTATGCGTTGGTACGAAATAGGCAGCGAGATACCGGCCTTGGAACAGGGTCCCTTGCGGGTGTCCTGTTCCAAGCCGACAGATGATGGAGTAGCAACGGATACGCTAGCCTGCGCCCCGCTATAGGGCAGGTGGGCGGAGCAACCCCTTCGCCTTCTCCAGATGTTGCTTATCGTGCTCCCAATCCTCTTTGCCGTCGTCGTCAAGCTTGATCGGCGTCTCCAGGAGCACGGTGGCATGATCGAGGCGGGCATCGGAGAGCAGCGCTTGTAGGCCTTCCAGGGGGATGATGCCCTCGCCCAGGCGTGCGTGTACATCGCGATGGCTGCCCAGGGCCTTCTCGGTATCGTTCAGGTGGATCACCTTCAGGTCCGCCAGCCCGATGCTCTCGTCGAAACGTTGCAGTACGCGCAGGACACAGGCCGCGTCGGAGATATCGTGGCCCGCACCCCACAGGTGCGCCGTATCGACGCAGACACCCAGGCGTGCCCGGAACTGCGGCAGCAGGTCCAGCACCGCGCCGAGCTGCTCGAAGCTATGCCCAAGCGAGTTGCCGGCACCGACATCGTTCTCCAATAGCAGTCCTACCTCCGGCGGTGTTTCGGGCAGAATAGCGGTCAGCGCCTGGGCGATACGCGCAATCCCCGCCTCCACGCCCGATCCCCGGTGGCTCCCCGTGTGAAAAACAACATACTTCGCGCCCAGCGGCACGCCGTGCTGCAAGGTCCAGCGCAGCAGCTGGATGGACTTCTGCCAGATCACATCATCGGGCGAGGCCAGGTTAATCAGGTAGGGAGCGTGGATCGTCACCGGATCAAGCTCAAGGGTGTGCGCGGCCTGCGCGAATGCAGCATACGCCGCCGGATTGTCCGCCGGCGGTTGCCAGCCCGTGGGATTGCTGGCGAAGATCTGGATGGCGTCGCAGCCAATCTGCCGCGCAGTCTCGGCGGCCTTGATGGGCTTGGAATTAAGGGGCATGTGGCGTCCAATACGCATGGTCTCGCTATTCCTGCCCTTCCTCGTTGAGTTCGGAACCGGCCGCGGGCAGATCATGCCCGGCCTCAAACGGCTGCACCTCGCTATGCGGCAACTGCTCCAGGCTGGTCAGGCCAAACTGCTGTAAAAATTCGGGCGTGGTAGCAAACAGCGCGGGGCGGCCAACCGCCTGCGCGCGACCAACCTCGGCCACCAGGCCATGCTGTATCAGGCTCGCCAGGGCGCGGTCGCTGTTCACGCCACGGATGGCCTCGATCTGCGCGCGCGTCACCGGCTGGCGGTAGGCGATCACCGCCAGCGTCTCCAGGGTCGCGGCGGTTAAGCGGGCGGTCATAGGCAGGCCCAGCAGCGCCGCGACATACGCAGCGTTCTCGGGCGCCGTCACAAGCTGCACCTGCTCCCCCAGGTTCTGCAAACGTACTCCCCGCCCCTGGCTCTCCAGGTGCTCCCCCAACAACTGCAAACTGCTCGCCAGCCGCGTGTCATCCACATCCAACAGCTTGCGCAACTCGGAGCGCTCCAGTGGACGCCCGGAGACAAAGAGCAGGCTTTCAATGGCCGCCGCCAGCCGCGCATCATCGACGGCCGGCTCGCGCACGGTGTCGCGCGCTACCCGCGCTCGCTGATGCCCATTTGTGGTATGTGCGATTACCTCTTCTTGCATAGTGAGGCGATTATATCATAGAACAGAAGCAGAAAATAGAGCACAGAGGCTCGCACTCCGGTCCGCGTAGGGGCGAGGCAAGCCACGCCCTACGGAGACGCAGAGACGGCCCATCGATCCTTGCCCTTCACTTGACGCCTATTGGGCGAGGCAAGCCACACCTACTCCAACAAATTCAGAGAAAGGGGTTGCCAATACGGAAAAAAAGGAGGACACTCTTTTTCAAAACCAAGTCTGTGTAGGAGAAAAGGAGGCCTTCCTATGATCTATGATACCCCAGGTCAGCGTCAGTTGCCACCCCTAGAGGAGCCGCACGCCGCCAT
>JBDTHH010000415.1:0-10162 GCA_039937055.1 Ktedonobacteraceae bacterium
GGTGACAGGACGGCGAGGCAAGCCACGCGCTACGGGATGGCCAACCACGAAAATGGGCAAATGACAGTGGTTTTACCTTGACATGTTCTATGGCAGGTGATACCCTGCCTGTGTATAAACTTAGGCAGACAGCGTGTTATTTAGAAATTTAGAGGACGTGATGGCAGACAACTACATTCGTATTACAAACCAGGACTTCGACGAAAAGGTTCTCAAGGCATCTCAGATGGTAGTTGTCGCTTTCCTGGCAAGCTGGAGCGACACATGCCAGATCCTTGTGCCAGAGTTTGACGCGGTCGGCAAAGAATACCGGGGGCGCGTCGCGTTTGCCACGGTCGATGTGGACGAGGATAAGGCATGGACCAAAGAGTGGAATGTCGAGGGCGTACCTATAATGATCTTCTTCAACCAGGGGAAGGAGATCCACCGCATTAGCGGTATCATGATGCGCGACAAATTGCGCCGCCAGGTCGAGGGCGTGTTGACCACCCTCTGAACGCCGCGCGCTATACTATTTCAGTACAATGGAGGCAGGGATATTTCGTGGAGCGTGTGCATCCTATTCGCTTAGAAGCATCATTGCATGAAACGATCTGGGGTGGAAGACGGCTGGAGCGGGACCACTGGAAGCCGCTTCCGCCAGGCAATAGCGCGATTGGTGAGGCCTGGGAGACGGAGGTCAGCACCAGCGCGCAGAACAGGCCCTACGCGGGCAAAACATTGGGGAGGCTGGTAGAGGAACTGGGTCCGGCACTTCTGGGGGAGCAGGCGATAGCGATTTTCGGGCAGCGCTTCCCCCTGCTGGCAAAATTCATAGACGCTAATGCTAAACTCTCGGTTCAGGTTCACCCCGACGATGCCTACGCGACCCGGCACGAGGGCGGGAAACTTGGGAAGACGGAGTACTGGTACATCCTTGATGCTGAGCCGGGGGCCGTGATCGTACATGGCTTCAAAGTGCCGACCTCGCGTGCTGAGGTGCAGCAGGCCATTCAGGATGTCACTCTGGAGCGCCTGCTCCATGAAGAGCCTGTCTATGCAGGCGACGTTATTCTGGTGCCCGCCGGAACGGTCCACGCTATCGGTAGCGGTGTGCTGCTCTATGAACTCCAAGAATATTCTGATATCACCTATCGTATGTATGACTATGGGCGTCTGACCACCGCTGGGACGCCGCGCGAACTCCACATCGAACGCTCTCTCGCTGTTTCTCACTACGATGCATCGCCGCGCGTGAAGGTGCGGCCGGTACCACTGGCGGGCGGACCGGAATACGAGGAGCGTTGCCTGGTAGCCTGCCGCTATTTTGTCACACGCGAACTAACATTCAAGAGATCGGGCGCTCTCAATGCCAGGACCGGGGGAAGCTGCATCATTCTTTCCTCGCTTGGCGCAGAGGTACGCGTGTGCTACGGAGAGCAACTTGAGGAGAGTGAACGCCTGACGCGCGGGCAGACAATGGTGCTCCCCGCCGCACTGGGAGCCTATCGTATTGAGGGTTCAGGCGTGCTGCTCTTTTCGTATGTACCGTCCCCCGGCGACCCGGCATGGCAGGCCTGGGAAGCGAAGAATAGTTAGCAGGGCGCAGGCCAGCGGCGCCCCTACACGAAATGCGGGGGCGCGCCTGCGCCCCCGCATTATGGTGGCCCATTCCTGCGCTTCTTGCGCTCCTTGTCGAGATCGGTGATGGTGCCTTCGATGATCTTGCCTCCCAGGTCATCTTCGGCGAATGTCTGCTCCGGCGCTGAGAAGTAGGGGGAGCGCCGTGGGGGGACGCCTCGCTTGATACGATTGACCTCCTCGAACACCTGGGAGACACCGGTGCTAAAGTTAAAAATCACCAGCGCTACCGCCAGTCCAGCCCACACAGTAAGGCCGACGAGGAATGTTACCACTCCACCAATCACCCCATTGATAATACTTTCGTAGATGACGCCTCCCAGGATGGGGAGCCAGAAGAGGCGCACAAGCACCTTCACCAGCCAATGGGTAAACCAGAATACAGCTTTCACCGGGTCAGAGGGCATCTCCCAGGGCGGGAGTAGCTCACGCTTTCGTTTGATTGTTCTCATAACGGAGAACCTCTCTGCTTACAGCAAGCAATGCTATCACTATCTATATTTTAGCAGGCTTGCACCGTATGCGCTAGTGGGTTCTGTCATTGTTCCTCTACGTTACCAACACCGGGGCTTTGCACGATCTCCAGGAGCAGGGCATCATCATACTGCCAGGGAGGATATACGGCCGGGCGCACGAGGTAGACGAAGAACTCGTGTACGCCGTGACGCGGCTGCAAAGCCAGCTTCGCGACGCCCATGGGGGTCAATCCGCTGCCCACACCAGCATCCAGCACGCGGCGTATTGCCGCCACCACAAGGGCCGCATCAGCCACCTGCCCGCTGCGGCGAGCTTCGGCATCTTCCACCTCGAACAGAGGCTTGAGCAGGGCCAGCACCTGACCGGCAGGCGCAAGTAACATGGTGGCTATAGGAAACGCAGCCGTGAGCGAAAGATACGAGAGATCCAGCGTGATGAGCGCTGGAGGTGGCTCCAGACGGGTCGAGAGCAGATCGCTCAGGTTTGTGCGTTCGAGGTTGCGCACACGCGGGTCGGCACGCAGGCGACCGGTGAGCTGGCCATAGCCGACCTCTACGGCGTAGACCTGCGACGCACCATGCTGCAACAGGCAATCCGTGAAGCCACCGGTGGAGGCGCCGCTATCCAGCGCGACCTGCCCGCTCACCTCTACGCCGAAATGGGTCAGAGCGGCCTCCAGTTTGTACCCTCCCCGGCTGGCGTAGCGCTGGCGGCCGCGCACGCGCAGCGTCGCGTCGCACGGGACAAGCATGCCCGGCTTATCAGAGCGCTGCTCGTTGACAAGCACCTGGCCCGCCATGATCCAGCGGCGCGCTTCGTCTAGCGTCTCGACGATGCCACGCTCAACCAGCAAAGCGGCAAGCTGACATTTACGCATCTATGAAACCGTTAAGGTGATACTCTCCTGCCCACTGTCTGTGCGCAGCGTGGTCCACGGCGTTGTGTTGGATGCATCGGTCTCCAGGTGAAATGGGCCATAGACCGGATTATACGGCTGCGTCACTGATGATTGCGCGCCTAGAGAAACTGCTCTGGCCCCCACCCCTCCCGGAGGAAGATTGAAAGCGGCCAGCAATTGATCACCAGCACGCAACGCCGTAAAGGTACAGGCGCTTTGCATGCTCTGTTGAGCACCGGCGGACAACGGGGTCGCCAACACAGTATAATTATATGTCGTGTGTGGAGCGGGCTGCGCATCTCGCAACATCGTCCAGCGCGTCACCAGCCAGGGGGCCTTCCCGCCGTTGAGCGCCACTGTCCGCACGCTGAGTGGTTGTAGCTCATGCACAAAGGCGCTCGGAGGCGACGAAGCAGCCTGTTGCGGCTCAGGAGAAACCTCATAAAGACTGAAGGGAGGACCACCTACGCGCGGCAATTGAGCGACTGGATGGGCCGTGGCGAAATCGCCAAGGAGCGCCTTTGTCAGAATATCATAGGGACCAACAAGCAGTAAGGCAGGACCAGACGTGGGTCCGGGCAGCACGAGACAACGCGGGGCATCAAATAGCGTCGTGGGCGTGCGCATGAACGCGCTTAAATATGAAATCGCCGAACGCGTGGCGGGATCAACCGTGATGTAGACGTGATTGAGATGACGCTGTTGCGCCAACTGATCAGCGCTGGTGAGCGCATTTTGCAGTGAGTTCAGGGCGTTGTGATAGGGATATGGTTGGAAGCTGCGGTCGCTGAAACCACCGCTGCTCGTATCGATCACAGCGGCGGTGCTTCCCAGCAGTTGCGTCCCAATCACAAGGACCGCCAGGGCATACATGCTATAACGCAGAAATGCGCCCTGGCGTGGAGAAAGCCAGGGATCAGGGAGTCTTGCCGCGTTTGCGTCTCCTCCATCTGCTTCTGCCCTCCGCGCTTGCGAGAATGCTACAACTTTAGCTATAAGAAATCCTATCAGGATAAAGGGACCGGGCATGAGCATGAAAAAGTATTGCGAGTGCAGATCGATAGAGTGCCGTGTGAGGATCAGTAGCGGCACAAGCTGCCAGACCAGCAGTAAGGCCAGGCCACATCTGGCAGGGTCTGCACGCAGGGCCTGCCACCAACCGCGTACACCGCCAGGAGCGCTGACTATCTCCGAGTTCTCCGCGCCCGGCGCTTGTTTCCCAGAGGGGAACAGCAGGAGCATACTGGTCAGGGCAAAGGCGCATAGGACAAGTAGTACCATCACAAGGCGCAGCCAGCCTATCCAGCCAGCAAGCGCGAAGAGGGCGGAGCCTGCATAGGTGGGCTGGTGATCATAGGGACTGAGAAAGTAGATATAGAAGTCGAGCGCCTGCCTATCGATGTGAGCGGGATGTTTCGCCAGTGAGAAGATGGTATGCAGGTCGGCAAAGTGTGTAAAGAACTCCCAGAGCACATAGGGGAAAAAGATGATCGCCAATAGAGCCACGGCGAGGCCTACATCGCGCCAGCGCAGCGTGCCAGGCGCCAGAACCAGCGAGCAGAGCAGAGGGATCGCCAGCAGAAGCGTAATCGCATGCATCTGATAGAGGATACCGAGCAAGAGTAGGGCAGGGAAAAGCCAGCCTTTGCGCCGTTCTACAACGCCCAGGTAGAGCGCGAACACAAAGAGAATCACAAATGGGGGCATCAGATTCGGCTGCCAGATGAAACGCGCGTAATTGAGCGGTTTGGCGGCGGTTGCGTAGAGCAGTGCGGCAATGATGCCCGCGAGGCGTCCATAATAGCGACGCGTGAAGAAATACGTCAGCACAATCGCGACAAGCGTAAACAGCCCCACCATTACCGTGCCCCAGAGCGGATTCGCGCTGAGCGCAGCGGGCAACATAAAGAGGTAAATCACGCCAGGTGGGTTGGCGATCCCAATAGAGGCGGCATTGCTGGTCGTCGGCAGCAAGCCATGGTGGATAGCATCGGAGGCCATACGGAAGAGCATGGCCTGGTCCTCGTCAAACTCAGTCGTCTGAATCTGGTAGAAGCGCAGGAAAGCCGCTACCAGCAAAACAACGCCCACTTCCCACCAGAGACCCCAGGAGCGTCGCAGTGCGAAGCGACCGGCAGGTGTGGGAGAAGCGGGCAATTTATGTGTTTCTGGAAGAGAGAGACTCATCGGTCAACGCCCTCCTGACTGCGTCAATGCTCGCCTCCACTATCGTGGTGCTTCCGTGCTGTGGCATCCCCGTCTGATGATCTTTCAGCAGATTGCCCGTCAGGATACCGACGACGCGTTCATCACGCTTGATGATCCCGGCGCCCACCAGCTTGCGTATACCGGCCAGCGTCGCGGCCGAGGCCGGCTCGCAGCCGATACCTGAACGGTCAATGATCACTTTGGCCGCCAGTATCTCTTCGTCGCTCACCTCTTCGACGACACCATCGCACTCCTCGATCACCCGGCGCGCGCGCGCATAGCTCACGGGGTTGCCGATCTTAATCGCCGTCGCCACCGTCTGAGCCTGCACCTGTTCGCGTTGAGCAAAACTTTGTTTGAAGCTGCGATAAAAGGGATTGGCGCCCGCCGCCTGGATGGAGGCAATGCGAGGCACATGGCTGATCAGCGAGAGCGCGTGCGCCTGGCGCAAGGCCTTGCCGATAGCCGACGTATTGCCGAGGTTGCCAGCCGGGAGCACCACCCAATCGGGGGCCTGCCAGTCAAGCTGCTGCAATAGCTCGAAGCCAATGGTCTTCTGGCCCTCGACCCTGAAGGGGTTGAGCGAATTCACCAGGTAGATGCCAAGTTCGTTGCAGGCCTGCTCGACCAGATGCATGGCGGCATCAAAGTCGCCACCGATCTGCAGGGTAGTCGCCCCATAGGCCAGCGTCTGGGCCAGCTTGCCTCCCGCCACATTGCCGGCGGGCAAGAAGACGATGCCGCGCATCCCAGCCTGGGCCGCGTAGGAGGCCAGCGAGGCGGAGGTATTGCCGGTAGAGGCGCAGGCGACGGCGCGCGCGCCCAGCAGGCGGGCCATCGTCACGCCAACGGTCATGCCGCGATCTTTAAAGCTCCCCGTAGGGTTCTCGCCCTCGTGCTTCAGAAAGAGTTGCTCAAGACCAGCATACAGGCCAATCTGTCTATGTCCTACCGCGTTGGCGCCGCAGTTTTCCATACCCACCGGGTAGAGGGCGGTATTGCCTTCCGGGTGACTGACGATGTAGTGATCAGGCACGGGTAGGATCAGCTCACGATAGCGCCAGACGCCACTGCGATCAAACAAGAACTCGTCGGTCCCCATCAACCAGATAGGCGGGCGGGAGGCGCGCTCATCGAAAAGCTGACGCCACCCGGAGCCGCCGGGGGATACTGGCGCGCTGGCGGCACCAGGCCCAGGCAGCACGGGAGGTTTCTCCGGTCGAGGGAGGCGAAACACCTCCTCGACATCGAGAACGCCGCCGCACTCGCAGCGGTAGCGCGGAGCGCGCGCAGGCTCTACAGCCGGGTAGAGCGCCGCACATTCTACGCAGCGTAGCGAGACCGCCTCCAACGCCTTCACAACCTCCGACATACGCGCATTATTCTGCGCGCGGCTTTCCCCCGGTTGACCTGGCTGGAGACCAGTAAAATTGATCGCCATGGCGGGCACGAGCTTCCTTTCGCACACGGTCGCGCCGGGCGTTGAGCACCCGCGCGCCATTTTTATCTGCGCGTAAAATTATGCCAGTCCCCTCCACTCCTGACGAGTGAGCGGCCTCCTGCATTGCACGCAGGATCTCATGAAAACGAGAACTGGCAAGCGCTATCAAAGACGAACCACCCCCAGAAAGACATGCTCCATGCGCGCCTGCATTGATGGCCGCGTCGATAATCGCGGGCATCGCTGGAAAGAGCGCCTGGCGATACGGCTGGTGCAGGCGGTCCTGCATGGCCTCGCCGATCACCTCGTAGTGTCCCATTTGCAGCGCCGATAGCAGCAGGGCCACGCGCCCCGTATTAAAGGTCACATCGGCTTTTGAATAGCTGGGCGGCAACAACTTGCGGCCCGCCACCGTATCCATCGGGAACGAGGGCGTGAAGATCACCGCCTTCAAGGCATCGGGAAACGGCGTCTTGATGGCATGCGTCTTGCCGGCCATCACCGTTGTCGCCACCAGCCCACCAAGCAGGGCGGGCGCGACGTTATCGGGATGATTGCCAGGCTCACAGGCCACCGCCGGCTCCAATAGCTCCTGCCGGGGCAACTCCTTGCCCCGCACCCGCAGAAACTCGTTCGCCATCAACACGCCCCCCACCGCAGCGGTCGCGCTACTACCCAGGCCACAGCCGGGCGGGATGTTGATGGACATGCGAATACGGATCGCCGGCAACGCCACCCCCACACGTTCAAAGAGCGAGGCAAAGGCCTGGAAAAACAGGTTATCCGGCCCGCTCGACAGACCCACGCCCAGGCTTCCCTGGATCTCGATGCCAGGATGCAGCGGGTCATCTCCCCCCTCTTCCACTTCAAAACGATTATAGAGTTGTAACGCCAGTCCCAAACTATCGAAGCCCGGCCCCAGGTTAGCCGAGGTGGCTGGCGTGAGAATGGTAACCGAGGCAGGAAATACCAGTGCCATCGCCCGTATCCTGCCTTTCCGCTAAACCACGCATGAGCGTATCCTTTCTCAGGTGGCTCTATTCTACCACCTTCAACGCGAGATGTAATCAATCTATGCCAAAAGTAATTGGTATCCCATACCCGCAAGCAACACCCTACACATGCGAGATTATATCTCGGCCAGAACGGCGCCAGTATTCGCCGATGTCACCATCGCAGCATAGCGACGCAGCCAGCGGCTCCTGGCAGGCTCCCTGGGAGACGTCGCCTCACGCAGGCGCTGCTCGATCTGAGCGGGAGACAGGTCTACATCCAGACGGCACTCCAGCAGGTCAATGTGGATCATGTCGCCATCGACGAGCGCGGCGATAGGGCCACCAGCGGCGGCCTCGGGAGAGACGTGACCAATGCAGGCCCCCCGCGTTCCACCGGAGAAACGCCCATCGGTGATCAGCGCCACCTCTTCGCCAAGTCCCATCCCCATGATGTTCGCCGTGGGAGCCAGCATCTCCTGCATGCCCGGACCACCGCGCGGACCCTCGTAGCGAATGACGACCACGTCGCCAGAGCGCACCTGCCCGTTCAGGATGCCGGCGCAGGCCTCCTCCTGCGAGTTGTAGATGCGCGCCGGGCCGTAGTGGCGCATCATCGCGGGCGCCACAGCCGCAACCTTCACCACCGCACCATCGGGGGCCAGGTTGCCGAAGAGCACCGCCAACCCGCCGCGCTCGCTATGCGGGCTTTCGACGGCATGAATGACCTCGCGATCCCTGACCTCGGCTTCGGCGATATTCTCACCCAGCGTCCTGAGTGTGACGGTGGGCCGCTCCAGGTGCAGCGTGCCGGGCTTCTTCGCCAGCTCCTTCAAGATAGCGCTGATGCCCCCGGCACGCTCCACATCCTCCATGTGCCACGAGCCGGAAGGGCTGACCTTACACAGGTGCGGCGTGCGCGCAGCCACGGAGTTGATGCGCTCCAGCGAGTACTCAATGCCGGCCTCGCGCGCCAAGGCCAGCGTGTGCAACACGGTATTGGTCGAGCCGCCCATGGCCATGTCCAGCGCAAAGGCATTATCGATGCTCTCCACGTTGACGATCTGGCGGGGCGTCAGGTTGGACTCGATCAGGCGCATAATCATGCGTCCGGCCTCGCGCACCAGTTCCGCACGAGCCGCGCTGGTGGCAAGGTAGGAACCGTTTCCAGGCAGGGCCAGCCCCAGGGCCTCCATCAGGCAGTTCATGGAGTTCGCTGTGAACATGCCGGAACATGAGCCACAAGTGGGGCAGGCCTGCTGCTCCAACTCCAGCAACGCGCGGTCGTCGATCTTCCCAGCCTGGTACGCGCCCACACCTTCGAAGATGCTGATCAGGTCGACCGAGCGGCCATCGGCCAGCTTGCCCGCCGCCATGGGACCGCCGCTGACGAAGATGGTAGGGATATCCAGGCGCATAGCCGCCATGAGCATACCGGGCACGATTTTATCGCAGTTGGGAATACAGACCATGCCATCGAAGCGATGCGCCTCGACCATCGTCTCCACGCAGTCGGCGATCAGTTCGCGACTGGGCAGCGAGTACTTCATGCCGATATGGCCCATGGCAATGCCATCATCAACGCCAATGGTGTTGAACTCGAAGGGGACACCGCCGGCCGCGCGGATGGCCTCTTTTACCAGTTTACCGAAGGCCTGCAAATGAACATGGCCCGGCACCACGTCAACATACGAGTTACAAACGGCGATAAAGGGCTTATGGAAATCATGCTCGCCCACCACCCCGGTCGCGCGCAGCAGGCCACGATGGGGCGCGCGCTCAAAGCCGAGCTTGATCTGGTCTGAACGCATTACAAGTTCCTCTCGTTCTTATCTTAATACACAGGGGTGACCCAGTCTCGATAGCGCTCGTTCTCGCCGCGACAGGCTGCCAGATAGAGCGCCTGCAAGCGCATGGTGAAGGCGCCAGGCAGGCCAGTGCCGACCACGCGGTGATCGACGCTGACGACGGGCGAGACCTGCACACCGGTGCCGCACAGGAAGATCTCATCGGAGGCGTAGAGTTCGGTGCGATCGATGCGCCGCTCCTCGACGACCATGCCAAACTCCTGGCGCACCATCTCGATCAGGGTGTTGCGGGTGATGCCTTCCAGGATATCTTCGGATACGGCCGGGGTGATGAGCCTGCCATTGCGCATGATGAAGAGGTTGCACGAACTGCCCTCGGAGACGTAGCCATCGTGGGTGAGCATGATAGCCTCGTCGAAACCGGCGGCGCTGGAGTCGTCCACGGCGAGCGAACTGTTAACATAGGCGCCCGTAACCTTGGCGCGCACAGGCATGGCATTGCTGTTGGCGCGCCGCCACGACGAGGTGCAGACGCGCAGGCCTGCACTGATGTCGACATAATTGCCCATGGGGAAGGTATAGATGGCAAGGGCATTCTCCAGCGAACTGAGCGTGAGCTTGATGGTACGCGACGCCTTGTAGGCCAGGGGGCGCACGTAGACATCCTGGCGATAGCCATGCCTGTGTACAAGCTCTACCGTGATCCGGCACATCTCAT
>JBDTHH010000416.1:0-33220 GCA_039937055.1 Ktedonobacteraceae bacterium
ATGCCCGGCATGTCGATTGGTGCCGAGTTGCCAGCCCGGACCCGTCGTCAGTACCTGGGAGACTGGCAGCGTGCGGATGGGGGAGCGTTCCACCAGGGCCGTCTGCCCCAGGTCGGCTCCTTGCAGCAGGTGAAAGAGCGATGCCACTTCTTCGGCAGTCAAGAGCAGTGGCGAGCGCTGGACCCCCTGGTACCAGGGGAACAGGGACTTCCACCGCGCGGTTGTTTCCACCAGGCGCAGACGGGCCAGCCAGCCGGGTCCCTGATGGGGGACAAAGTAGTTGCCGCTGGCGAGGTGATAGGCCCGGTAGGCGGCGATCACGCGATCGGCCACATTGCGACGCACCGCCTTCTGCTGCCGGCGGGCACGCGTGACGAGTCGCCAGCGGTGTCCCTGTTCGCGGCCCCAACAGGAGAGGTCGTGCCAGCGGATGAGCCTCCACGGCGGCAGCGGCGCGACAACGGCCTGTTGTCCTTCGGGAGTGAGAGCTGGCCCAATGACAGAGATGCGCAGCACCGCCCGGTAGGCAATACGCTCGGTCTTGCGACGCACGAGTTGCTGATCGTAGATGCGCGTCCTGGAGCCAAAGAGGCGCTGGCGGATCTGGTCGAACAGCATGAAGACCAGCAGGCACCCGACCAGCACCGCGAAGCCAGCCAGCCCCACCTGCCAGGTCTGCGCGGCGGTCAGGTGCAGCGGCTTGCCATGCAGGAGTGCGTCAGCAGCCTGAAAGGCCCAGGCCGGGAGAATCCGGTGCAGAGGCACCCAGAAAGACCGAACCAGCACCAGCATCAGGACCAGCAGACCCAGCAGGAGCACGTCAATGGGACTGCCTCCGGAGGACTGGCGCTGCTGACTCTGTCGCGCGGCGCGTTCTTGCTCTAAGGGATGTTCCTGGGCCATGCGCTGACTGCCGGCTGACCAGGTGGCAGAGGCAGGCACCAGGACCAGGTGCGCCACCGCGCGATGGTGCTTCGGCAGATGATCCAGGGCGGCCAGTACCCCCAGCAGGGGATCAGCGCCCTCTTCCTGCCATTCACGGGGCTTCCACATCCGAAACGGCAGGTAGGAAGGCGCGCCGGGTCGCAACGTGACACAGGTCACCGCCTCGTGAGGGGCCAGGGGCGCAAGCGGATCGGCGGCGAGGGTACGTAGCACCGCCTGGGGGTAGCGCGCGTAGAGCTGATCGCAGACATGATCCAGGGAGGTCTGGGTGGTCGTGCGTGTCACGAAGAAGCGCTCAGTCCCTGCCTGCGTGTCGCGTGCGGCGAGTTCGAGGGCGACCGGTTGGCGAGTATCGAGGACCAGTCCGCTCATGACCGTCTCAAGGGCGGGCACGTCGCGCATGCCCTGCCCTGGAATGATCTGGAGGGTATAGGGACCAGGAGCGGCGAGGGCCACTCCGGTGTGCTTTCTCCTCATGTGATGTGTTCCTCCTCGTGCGCTGTGCCTGGGACATCAGGCACAGGAATGCGCGGATCTGTCTGTGCTGGCTTTCTCGCAGACGCACCGTTGACGCCGGCGGCACCATGCCCATCGAGCGTGCCATTGTTCCCGGCGGCACCGTTGACCATCCTCGCTGCGTCTGTGCCATCGACGGCAGCCGTCCCGGTGGCGAGGACCGCCGATGCCGAGTCCTGCTGCGCCTGCTTTTTGCGCTGCGCTGCCAGATCGGCTGGTTTGGTCGTCGCCAACTCGTACTCCAGGGGATTGGCCTCGAAGCGGGCGACCACCCGCCGGGTCGGGGTGATAATCAGACCTTCGCCGCGCCCGAAGCCCCGCAGCAGATCCTCCTCGTGCTCGGAGAGGCCGTATGTCTCGCGCAGTTTTTCGGGGCGGGTACGGCCTAGCAGAATCTTGGTGTCACAGTTGTCCACAATGATGCGGGCATGACGGTTCTGCGAGAGGCTCTCGATATTTTGCAGAATGAGCGTCACCGCCAGCCAGTGTTTGCGCGCCCGCGCCACAATGGTCGCCATGAAGCGCGCCCACGCCTCGTATTCGGAAAGCACCCCGGCCTCGTCGATGACGAACTCGCGGGGGATGTCGCTCGCAAAGCTCTGCGTCCACACGAACTCCGAGATGATCGCCAGGATAATGGGCGCCAGTTTGCTGTCGAGATCGCGGGTATCGAAGACCAGGAAATGACTCGTCAGTTCCACATTGGTCGGCCCATCGAAAAAGGCCTTGTAACTGCCGGAGACGTAGGGGTAGAGCCGCTGGAGGAAGCCGAAGCGATCTGGCCCCAGTGTCTGCTTCTCAATGATGCTGTACAGGTCGCGCAAGAGCGGAGCGGAGCGTCCGTGAGTCGTGCTGCGGGAGGTAATGCCCATCTGGCGGTACGCCTCGTAGATCACGTGCTCTAAAAAGCCCATCTCCTCCGCAGAGAGTTCGACCATGCCATCGTTGCCCCGGTGAGCGATCATCATCTGGATGATCTCGCGGGCGGCCGCCACTTTTTCGGCCAGTCGATCACCGTCGCCCAGGGACTCCTCATCCTCGTCGTCATCCTCGTCGGTATCGGCTCTGGACCCGGTAAGCGCGCCCAGATCCAGGAAATTGATGCGATGGCCGGAGCCAGCGGAGAGGCGAATCCACTGGCCATTGACTGCCCGGCAGATGCGCTTGTATTCGCGATCAGGGTCGGTGACGATGATCTGCCGGTCATAGGTGCCATGGAGCAGAAAATGCATCAGGCTCAGCAGATACAGACGCAGGAGCATCAGCTTGACCAGGAATGATTTGCCGTAGCCGCTTGGCCCATCAATGAGCAGATTGGCGTTCTGCAATGAGGGGTCCCAGCGATCAAGGCGGATCGGCGTGTTGGTTGGGGTGCGGCCTAGCAGGATGCCTCCGCGCATGAAGAGGCTGCTGGAGATGAACGGGAACAGTGTGGCGATGCTCCAGGTTGGCAGCAACATGCCAGTGCCCCAACGCGCCGCCGCGTCATCGGCGTACGGCAGGCAGGAGAGCCAGGCTTCTGATTGGAGCAGGTACGCTGGACGCGCCACCACCAGTGCGTTGAGCACCGAGAGCACACGCGTGGTACGTTCCTCCACTTCCTCGACGGAGGCGGCGCGCACCAGCAGGTAGAGGGACACATCGGCCAGCGACTCCTCGCCACTGGCCACCTTGAGCAACATGTCGCCCACATCGCGCTGTCCGACCAGCACATGGGCATCATCCAGCATCCCGCGACGGGCGGCGACCATGCGCGAGGCCTGGTGCGTCGTCTGCTTGGTGCGCAGAAAACGCAGGGAGCTGGCCGGCGTGCGCATATGGATGTGCAGAGAGGTTTCGATGAAGGGCTCGTTGAGGTCGAAAAGCACACGCATCCAGCCGGCCTGGACTTCCCGCGAGAGTTCGGGGATGACCAGCACGCGCAGGTATTCGCGTTGCTGATCGACCAGGGTGATGCTCGTCTCGGAGACGGCAAGACCCGCGGGAGCCAGAAGATCGGCGAGCTGGGTGCAGGCCGGCGAGGGAAGCTGCACCGACGGCCCCTCATCACCTGCGGCCCTCTTTGCGTGCCTGCGCCGCCTGTTCTTGGGCATCTTTGGAGACGCAAGAGCGGAAGGAGGGGGCGTCTCGTCGGACCAGGGGATGTTCTCAGACTGGACCAGGGCCTGCACCAGGCTGGCGGGAGGCGAGGGCCGCTGCGCCATAATGGCGCTGTACAGAAAGTCGAAGAGGTCTTCGCCCTCCACGCGCTGCGCGGTCAGCCCAATGGCTGCACAGCGCCCGATGAGGTCACGCACGCGCATCGTCAGTTGCTTTTGTGCCTGCCGAAAGGCCGCGTGATAGACGTGCTGTCGTCGCTGCCGCGCGCGCTTTCTGGACGGCAGGTGCCAGCGGCGAAAAGCCGCTGCCCCTGCGCCCCCAGGGTCAGGATCGGCGGGCACAACCAGGTAAAATTCATGATCGACCCAGGCGGCCTCGCGCCCCTGCTCATCGATGGCTGCCAGATGTGCCAGGCGCAGGGCCTCTCCCTGGCCCACCTGCTCGCCCCTCTCGGCGGCCGATGCCGCTTCAAACTGCTGTGTGTAGGCGGCGATTTTGCGCGCAAGGGGGGTTGTGCGTGTGCAGAGTTGCAGGTCATAGCCTGGTATGAGCGTGTGCAGAAGCGTACGGAACTTCGCGATGATCTCAGCCTGCTCCTGGGTGCTTTTGAGCGCGTAGTTGAGGCCCTCGACGCGGATCACCGCTCGAAAGAGACGTTTGTAGGGAGTCTGCTGGGAGGCCAGGGCGACGATATCGCCGGCGAGAATCTCGCGGGGAAGCACAAAACGCTCTTGCAGACTCCTGGCGACATGGTCCCGTCTTTTTCGTGTGTGCGTGGTCATAGACATCCCTCCTCCTTCTGCTGGTGTGGAGAAGAAGAGGCACCTTCTGTGTCATCCTGACTGGGGGAAACAGGAAGCGCAAAGACATCCTGCTGGCAGACGCTGCGCCAGACGCAGCGCCTGGACTGTCGCAGCCAGCACAGAAGGATCAATGCCCACACGTCGAGCGAGCGGCCAGCAACGCTCACCAGCGCCAGGGCCAGCCCGACGACCACTGGAAGCCCGCTCACGCAGAGTCGCAGGACCAGCACCCATGTCGCGCCCCCCAGGTGCCAGGTGCCTATCTGTGTCCAGAGGTTGTAGCCCAGGGCGCTGCCCAGCAAGAACAGCATGAGTCCACGGGGCGTAAAAGGGCCGATGATTCTGTCAGGGACGTTCAAATGGGTCGGGATTGTGTAGGGTATCTGTGCGCTTTCACTCATGGCTTTCTTCTTTCGATGTCTCCTCAGCCAATCGCGCCAGTGATCAGCGTTTGGATGGACGCGGCCAGGATGACAATAAGAGCGCCAATGGCAGCACTCCACAGAGCCGACTCGGCATGACTCCGGCGCGAGGGATTGTGTTCGGAGGTCATCCAGAGATAGCCGGCGACGGTGAGTGCGAGCACAACGGCGCCACTGATGAAGCTTTTGAGAATGCCGGCCAGGTTGGTAAGCGATGTGCCAATGTCGGCAATAACCAGGAGATGCGAGAGAAACATGAAACCGTCCTTTCCTGGGCTATGGTGTTGCCACAGCGTAGAAGCCACCCCACCAGCCCATGAACTGGCTGATGCTCATGACGCGAAAGTTGTAGCCCGACGAGTCGGCCAGAAAGACACTGGTCGCGCTGCCCCCGGTGACCACCAGGATATGGCCGCCGGCGAATGTGTCGGGGGGCCAGTCCACAATCACGGGCCTGCCCCCGTTGGCCGTGGCAATGATGCTGGAGAGCTGGGCCAGTGAAAAGGGTGTGCCCCATTGCGTCTTCATGTCCGTCTTCATGCCAAATTGTGAGAGCGTGTCCTCAATACCGCCAGGGCGGACCAGCCCCAGGGACGGCGTGATGTCCCCGCGCGCGGCCTCGACGGTGAGGATGTCGTGGATACGGTAGTGACCCCCGTAGGCGTTGAGGATCTCGGTCATGGCGGCGGCGGAACACGCCGCAAACGCCCAGGTGTGGTACTCCTGGGAGGAACCATACTGCGCCGGGTCCAGTTGCGCGATGCGTACCACGCGCCCTGATGCACCTGCCGACCCACCGGTCGGGGCGGGCAGCCAGGAGGGATGGATGTAGCCCTGCACAAAGTAGCCGTGGCGGTTGCCAATGCTCCCATCGAGCGCGATCGGCAGTGTCGCGATGGGGCCGCCCTCCGCATTGGCCTGCGCGAAGGTAATCGAACCAGCACTCGTTGTGCTGGGCGCCTGCCAGCTCAGCACAATGGAGACATGCCCAAATGCTCCTCCTTGCCAGGCCATGATGTCCCCTGGACTGACCGGGAGATGACCAGGAGCGGTGGACACTTCCTCAAAGCCCAGGGAGTGCGCGGCGGGCGTGCCGTAGCGGCTCCAGAAGACGTTGCCATTGCCGTCGAAGGGCAGCGGGTGAACGAGCGCATAGGCTCCCAGGACGAAGGCCACACATTGGAAGGTGCCATTCTGCCAGGCCGAACATCCTGGACAATGCACGAGCGCCCAGGCTAGCACCGCCGGGGGGAAGCCGGAATCGTACCAGGCATCGGGGCCACACGAGGGACAGGTGGGAGGGCCGTGGAGATGGGCGGCCATCGCGCGCGCCATCAGGGTGACCTGATTGTCCCCTTGCAGGCCGCCACCCATGCCGGTCTGCGTGCCACTTTGCATGCTCTGCTCAAAGACGGCCACGGCTGCCAGCGCCGTTCCAAACAGGCCGACCACCAGCGTCAGGAGCACGAGTCCCAGACCAATGAGCTTCATGTGCGGTGTCTCCTTTCTCTGCTCGTTAGGGGAGCGTGATGATCCTGGCGGCGGTCGTCGCGACCTTCTGGGCTGTTTCCCCGACCGCGTGCATGGTCGCCTGTGTGGCATCCAGGGCAGGACGCAGCGCCCATCCGCCCAACGCAAATGGTACGCGAATGGCGAGATAGCAGGCAGCAATGCCTAAGAGAAATTCCATGATTGCCTGGGGGAGCGGAGTGGTAATGGAGCCTACACTGCTCATGAGCGCGCCAGCCATCCCTAAAATGAGGATCTGGATGGGTTGCACAAAGAGCACGACAAAGAAGCCTTTGAGATAGAGAATGCCGATGGGACGCAGTTGTGGCAGGGTAAAGCAGAGGATGCCGATGGGGCTGCCCGCAATAAAGACATCGAGCAGCACAATGCGCATGAGCATTTCCACTCCCAGCAGGATTTCCGTGGCCGAGATGAGTGCGGCCAGCACAAAGGTGACGATCCCGGCGGTGACGATATCGACTGTGAAGAGCGTCTTGAAGATGTTCGTGAAGCCAGCAATCGTGGCCACCTGCCCAATCGCGCCGCACAGATCATTGCTGATCTGGATGAAGATACTCATGAAATCGATGGCAAAGAACGACAGAATCATCGCAATGCCAATTTCAGGCAGCGCTGCGATGGTCTCGGAGGAGCGCTGGCCACTTCGCATGACGTTATATCCCGCCACACACAGAATGCTGGTGAGCGCGGTCAACGCGACTCCATCCGAAAGTGTCAAAAAGGTGTGAACGGTCGGATTGAGATACGTGTCCTGTTCATTGGTGCGCGTGAGAATCGCCGCAGGATTGGAGTTGATCCAATCCACCAATGGCTTGATCTGTTGGAACGTCTGCGTGGCTGCCCAACTCGCCGCAGTCCCGAGCGCTTGCTTCAATTGGCAGGGGAAATCGACCGGCAGACAGAAATCACGCGGGGTTCTCCTCCCCATCGACGCCTGTATCTGTCCCGGTTGCATCGTGCGATAGGTCGCAGTAGGCAGATCTTTCGTGCTGGCATGTGCATAGGTGGGCGGGCAGAGCGTGCTCAGCAGGAGAAAGAGGAGCAAGGCGAGCAGGCAGGCGAGCATCAGGCAGGTGCTATGTGCCCCGGATGCATTCATCTGCCAGCCTCGAACACGCTGTCCTTGTGAGTGAACCTGATCCATGAGACGCTCCTTCCTGTCTGTTCTCGCCTGCCCGTCGCGGGGGGATACCACTTCCCAGAGAGCGTACCGTAGCAGCGCGTGAAAATGCGGAAGCCCGCTCCCCCAAAAGGAGGGGAAAGTGTTCCTCAAAAAAGGGGGAACTGTTTGCGTGTGAAGGAAGGTGTGGGTAGGGGAGAAGAGAATGGAACACATCTATTGTGGCTAGAGCCTTGTCGTTCCTCCTCGCTGCTCGTTGTATCCGATGAGACCAGGGAAGAATCAGCGTGGCGTCAGTCTGGAATCAGCGTGGCGTCAGTCTGGAATCAGCGTGACGTCAGGAAAGGATGGACAGACCATATGACACTCAAGCGATTATCGCCGCAGGATCTTCCCGCAGGCGTGCGTACTGATGGGACGAGCCTGCCAAACGGAGGCAAAATATACACGTTTTCCCATAATCGACTCGGCCTGTTAGGCCGCCTGGTGCTCACGCCCTACGACGGGACGCAGACTCACATTGCTGCTGAGCTGGCTCCTGGCGATCCCGACGACCCGGAGTGGGAAGAACGCTACCGTCTGCTCGACCAGGTGGTGACGATCTGCGTGAAGGCTCTGCCAGGCGGCAAAGAGATCCATGCCCTTTCGTCAGGGTACAAGACTTTGTGCAGCCGATAGGCCGCGTCATTGAGATAGCAGCCCGATTCTTCAGGATTGGTGCTAGGCCGTACCCACGGGATGCGCAACGAGATGCACATGGAAACGAAATGGCTCCAGGCCATCGTTCACACGATTGTGTTTTTTACGAGGAAGAGGTATTTCTCCCTTGTCGAAAACCGAGCAAGCATGGTGATCACATGGCTTCTGAAGCCACTTTGCACGCTACAGCCTCCTTGCTTGCATCTCGTTACGCATCCCGTGGGCGTAGGGTCTCCAAGAGGCACTCTCGCGGGGTTTGCCGCATAACAGCACTTTGAACAGCCGAGAGTAGTGGCCTACACCCCAGACCCTAACTGGCACGGCTGGATAGGACGCACCATCCCACTGCTTCACGAGAAATGGTCCACAGGGATAGACCTGAGACAAAGGGCGTGCTGGAGAGGCCAGCTATTCATCTATGGAGCCGCCTCTGCTGTTCATCACTAGCTCCATTTTCTATTCGCACCATCCATTATCTGATGAAGCACTGTTCCCAAAAGCCATTCTCCCCGGAATTGTACCGTAGCGCTTCTTCCTCTTTCCAATCGCGATACATTCTCGATTGACTCTCGATATGGCCGCGATACACGATTGGTATGCTGATAGGAGACCTGGACAAACGGTTTTTTACTCTGCATATGATAGTGGATACTGCCCATTCCTATGAGGAGGAGTGGCATCGGGGAAGTACTCAGGTCGTCTCGGTCGATGCCTTTCATCATATGTAATGAGTACCATCAAATCGAAGCACCATCCATCGTGACGTGCTTGCACGAGAAAAAGACAAGGAAAAGAAATGGAATTACGTTATGCGGTCTTTTGAATCAATTGCTCAGCGGAGAGAGCAAGAGCGTAGAATGGCACAGTTGCTTCCCAACACACCTTCGACGTTCCCGAATGCGGATGTCCGCCCTCCCGCTAATGCAGACCCCTCTCTTCCACCTTATACTGTGCCTGTAGAACCTCTTTCTCCTAAGGAGTTCGACGAACAGCAATCTGTCGTAACACTGCACAATTTGCTGCGCCAGACAGGTTTGGGAATTAAGGTCCAGTTTTTGCTTGCTCTCACCCTCATTGCGGTCTTTCCAGCCGTCTTGCTGGTCCTCCTCCTCGGCGATCCTTCAGGGCAAGAGCAACGTGCATCCCTTGGGCAAGGCCTCCAACTCCAGGCTCAAACCCAGGCGACAGCTCTCGATCATATGCTTGCGGCACGCCAACGGACTATTTCCACGCTGGCAAGGAACCCCATGCTGCTTCAAGTGGCAACCGGGACTGCCAATCCTGGTACTGTTCAGAGCATATTGCAAACTGTCCAGCAAGCTGACGACGCTTCTGTGATGTGGTTTCTGGTTCGCACTGATGGAACTATTCTGGCTGCTGGAGATGGTCCAGGTCACCTGAGAGGACTCCGGCTCCCTCAGACACAGATCGTTTCTCAGACGAGTCCACTTCTCCAGTTGATTCAGACGACTGTGGCTGGGAAGTCGCCCACTCCTCTTTTGCTGTTGAGTGATGATGCTCGTATCTCTGGCGGTTGGTTGGCCATAGCATCTTCCTTGACGCAACGTTCTTCTTTCTCGAAAGCAGCCGCCATTGTCGGTGTGTTCTCACTCCAAAAAGTCGCACAGGGGTTGAACGATACATCGAACTTTATCAATGGATTAGTTGGGGTCCTGCTTGATTCCCGGAATCGCGTCGTGGCACATACAGGACACCTTTCCGTGGGCCAGAAGGCTTTTGCGTCTGCGCCTCGAAGCGTGCAGGCGGTGCCACTGGGGACGGCGGCACCGACGATCGTCGACAATGATCCACTCACCGGACAGACAGATATCGCGATCGGGGCTGCTATCCCCACGTTAAATGGGCGCTACCTCCTCCTCGTCCCACAAAATACCTCGCTTGTTCCCAGTAATCGCGTATTTTTCGCGGGCCGCAATACTCCGCTTCTGATCCTGGGTATCCTTGTGGTGGTCATACTCGTCGCAACGTGGGTCGCACTGCCCATTGTGCGTCCGATCCGCCGCGCAACGCGCGAGATTGGTTCTACAACCCAGGAGGTACGAAAGCTTGCAAACGATGCGCGCCGCATTGCACAGGATCATTCGCTGGGCATTGCTCTTCTCAATGGGGCGAATCGGAAACTCTTGAGCCGCCGGCAGTCGATTATCCGTGATGAATATTTGATCAGGCACATATGTACGGCTCTCTGGCCTCGTCTCCAGTGTGTGCAACCTATCGTCCAATCATCGGGAAACACGCAAGCGATGGACGTATTTCAGATCGTGCAACAGGGAATTGCCCAGATCAACAACCTGGCAACTGCGACGGCTACTAGCTTAGAGAAGGATACATCGCTGAGCCAACTCGATAGTGCGATGGAGAGTGCGCGAGAGATCTCGACGCAGTTTGAGGATGCAGGCAAGCAACTCGAACAGGGCGCTGAGCAATTAGAAACCGCAGCGCGGACCCTTCTGTAAAGCGGCAAAAAGTGTTGCTGATGTGAAAGGACACCTCTGTTGTGTACACCAAAGATCTCACGAGCTTACTCCAACTGCTCACCGTGTCTGATCAAAGCGGTGTGCTGCACGTTGAACCTCCTGATCTCGTGGGAGAAGCTTGGCGAGGATACCTGATACTGCGTGCAGGAAACGTGACGGCATGCCAGGTCCGACAGGTCGCAGACGGAAGAATCCTTCTTGATGGTTCTGCGGCACTGCGCTGGTTGATCCGCCAGAGGGGGATCTCCTGGAGGCTCGATGAGAGTCATGAATCACCGAGATCTGCGACGACTGCTCCCCTTCCTCGACAGGGCCACCTCCCAGACCCTGGCGGAGACGACGTGCCAGGGAGTCAAACAAGAAGTCCTGTAGATAATGCGCAGCTCGTGACAGATGCAATCCGTCAGATGGGACAAGCCCGATCAAGCCCTCTCCCTGGATGTCCACAGCGTACTGTGCGGGGAGAGATAGAAGGGATCTCTGCGCTGCCGTCACGGGAACACCGAGCGGTCTTTAACTTAGTCGATGGACGCAGGACCACTGACGAGATTGCAAGACTTCTGCGTAAGTCGGCTGCCGAGATCAGATGGGTCCTCGACGATTTGTTCCGACAGGGACGTATTGCTTAGAAGGTTTCGAGGCGAAAGCTTCGAGTAGTGGTATGAAGGTTGGTATTGTCGTATGTTGACTTCTCCCGCGTTTCCAGCAGAGAGACACCCCTCTCCTGAAACGCATGCTGCATCTGGGCACACACGCACTCGTGCTGGGGACGCACTCATCCTCCCCTCTGAGCACCTGCCATCCGGATGGTTGCCCCGTGTTCTGAATGCGCGGGACCTGACGGTCCTGTGTCTCTTCTCCGTCTTGCTCGTCAGCAATGTTCCACTGATCGCCGGAGCTGGCGGTGCCGCATATCTGTACTGGTGGTTCGGCTTCTTGACCTTCCTCATCCCGTCTGCGCTCGTTTGTGCTCAACTGTACCGACTCTTTCCGGGCGAAGGAGCAGTCTATCTCTGGGCGAACAAGGCATTTGGCAGTTTCTGGGACACCTTTATCGGCCTGTTTTGTAACTGGTTCCCAGGCGCTCTCGGTTTGGCCATTGAGGCAGGAGCAGTGATTACTTACGTCCAGGCGTTGAATCCAACCTGGCTGAGTCTTACCTGGCAACAGGGAGTCGCAGAGATCATCGTTCTTGTGCTGGCACAGGCCCTGTGCATGCTAGCACACCGTCACTTGCAGCGCATCCTCAACACTGTCTTCTTTGCCTACAGCGGGTGTTTTGTGCTGCTCGGTCTTGCAGGCCTGATCTGGACACTCAGCGGCCACACGCCTCAAGGCGATCTCTCGGCCAGGGGATGGCACATCAGTCAGGGAACCTGGCCGGTCTTCGCCACCGTGATCGTTTCGCTGCTGGGTATGGCCGTACCACTCAATATGGGAGCCGAAGTCATCACCCAGCGATCCGGGAAACGGTACGTGTGGTGGGGGGTGGCGATCACCATTGTCGGGTACATGATCGCGACGACCGCTATTCTGCTGGTGCTGCCGCCCAAAGACCTGGCGAATCCCGCCTTTCTTACCGAGGTGTTCCAACTGGCCTTCGGTTCCACCCTGGGAACCTTTCTCGGGCTCGTCATGAATCTGGTTCTGATCGTCTATTTTGTATGCGCGACCGCTGCTTTTAACGTCATGTTCTCGCGGCTCCTGGTCGTTGCCGGTGTTGATCGTCGACTTCCGATGAAGGTGCAGCGGTTAAACAAGAAGCGCATCCCGCTGAATGCCACACTGATACAGACGACCCTCAATGTCGTCTTCATCGTGATCCTCTTCTTCGTCGTGCCCGCCTTCGCGCCTGCTACGCAAGGACTCTCGTTTGTCGTCTTCCTCGTCACGATCAACGGGGCATCAGTTGTCTGGAATATTGCGATGATCGGGTTATTTCTCTGTGGTATACTCCTGTGTACTCGCTATCGTTACTACCTGCGTGGACAGTGGGTTGTCCCCCCTGTTGTCCTCTATCTCGCAGCCGGGCTCGGTATGGGGGCTTCAGGAATTGCCATCTTCTTCACGTTTTTTGCAGGCTCACCAGTGCCGCAGGTGCTCGCAAATGGCGACTGGGACTACTACGTTCTCCTGGTGGTGTTAGGGAGCCTCGCGCTGGGCGCGGCCTATAGTTTCCTGGTCCCTGAAGCAGAGGATCTCGTCGCGATTGCAAACACCAGGAAAGCCGCCAGTCCCAGGCAACCATCAGGCAGCGTTATCGAGCCGAACGGAACGAGAGAGGATTCACATGTACCACAACACGTCTCACTATCTTCCATCCGAACTGCACGCCCTGCGGGAAGCGTGCCCCCTTCTGGCAACCACGACCTACCTGGCGAACTGTTCTCAGGGATCCCTCGCCATTCCAGTTCGTACCGCCGTGGAAACCTTCCTGGCAGGATGGGCTGATGGGGGCATGCATTGGGATGCCTGGATCACCGAGATAGACCGGGCGCGTGCCATATTTGCACGGCTGATCGGCGCGCAGCCCAACGAGATCGCGGTCGGCAGTTCCGTTTCTCAGCTCGTCTCGTCTCTAGCAAGTGCCTTGAGTGGGTCACGAGACAGGGTGAGACGGCGCATTGTGAGCAGTGTTGCAGAGTTTCCAGGTGTGGCACATGCTTGGCTCGCGCTAGGTCAGAGCGGATACCAGGTTGATCTGCTCGCAGACAATGGCGAAGGAGTCGTCTCCGCTCACGCCTTTCACGACGCCATCGATGAGACGACAGCCCTTCTTTCTGTGCCGCATGTCTGCTATGCCAATGGCATGATGATTGATCCAACATCGCTGACACGGGCGGCCCACGCGGAAGGGGCCCTGGTATTCATCGATGCCTATCAATCGATTGGGACGGTCCCCATCGATGTGACGTCTTCCGGGGTGGATTTCCTGGCGGCTGGAACACTCAAATACCTGCTGGGGACCGCCGGAATCGCCTTCCTGTACGTTAACCCCGAGTTGATAGAGCAGCTTGAACCGACCGTCACTGGCTGGTTCGGGCGAAGCCATCCGTTCGCCTTTGAGCCAGCCCGCCTGGACTACGCGGCCACGGCTGCCCGGTTCGACCTGGAAACGCCTCCCATCATTGCTGCCTACGCGGCCAGTGCGGGGATGCAACTCGTTCTGGACACCGGAGTGGTACGCATCAGGGAGCACATCGAAACGCTTTCCGCGCTGGCCTATCGTCTCGCGTCCGAGCGAGGCTTGCGCGTTCTCGGCCTTCATAGCGTCCAGGAGAAGGGTGCGACTACAGCGATTGACGCAGGTGATCCCGAACGTGCGCATGTGCTTGAACAGAGACTGCGCTCGCGTTCCATCATCGCCTCCGCTCGTGGCAGGGCCATCCGTCTCGCCCCTCATGGATTTACCTCCGAAGAGGAGGTGGAACAGGCACTGGATGTCGTCGCTGAATTGCTCCAATAGGAATCACAGGTCATAGAATCCAAAAGAGGAGGAATAGACATGCGGATTATCGATGTCACCCATCATCTCTCAAATGACATGCCCCTGTATCCAGGGATGCCGCGCCCATCATTCGTGGATACCGCTCGCGTCGAGGATGATGGCTATGCCATGTCAGAGTATCATCTCATGAATCATATCGGGACGCACGTCGATGCGCCGGCTCACCAGGTCGTGGGTGCGACGCTGGATGAGATCCCCTTAGAGCGTTTGGTGACCGAGGCTGTTGTGCTCGACTTCTCGACGCATGCCCGCGGACCAATCACGCGGGCGGAAATGGCCCCTCACCTTGAACGCATCCATCCCGGCAACATCGTGCTGATCTACTCGGGTGGATCACGGTACTGGGGAACGGATGCCTATTGGACCGGGTGGTGTTATCCCGATGCTGAGGCCGCCCAGGCATTGATTGAACGAGATATTTCAGCCATCGGTTTTGATGGACCATCAGCAGACCCGGTAGACACTACTACGTTCGATCTCCATACGGTGTGGTTACGCGCTGGACGCCTGATTCTAGAGAATCTCACCAATCTGGACCAAGTGCCCGAACGCGTCTTGTTGGTGGTGGCTCCGCTGAAGGTCCGAAACGCCAATGGGGCTCCGGCCCGTATCTATGCCCTTATTGGGTCGTTCGAAGAAAGGATTTAGACATGGACAGGAGCGTTCAGACACCTGGCGTAGAAAACGGTGCGCCGCAGGAAAATACGCTTCAGAAAGGCATCTTGAGAACAGGGGATGCGATCGCACAATCCGTAGCGCTTTTAGCGCTAGTCATGGGTGTGGCGTTGTCCACCTCCTTCGCCGCGACATTCGCGGGGGCCGCGGCTCCGCTGGCCTTTGTCGTTGCCGGGCTGGGGAGCCTCTGCCTGGCCTATGTGATTCTTCGCTTTACCCGGCAGATGGCGAGTGTCGGAGGTGTCTACACGTATATCTCCCAGGGGCTTGGTCCCGCCGCAGGTTTTATTGGCGGGTGGATGTATGCTGGAGCCTTCGTTGTTGGCATTGCCTTCACGATGGCCATTGCCAGCGTCTACCTCTCTACCGTGTTAGGCGACGTCCACATTCCCTTTGGCTGGTTGAGGCTCTATGTCATCTTGCTTGTCGTCTTGTTCCTCTTTGCGTTCTTGAGTATCTGCGTTTCAACCCGGACGCAGCTCGTCCTGGCAGCCCTGGGAGTGCTTGCCGTACTGCTCCTGGCGGTCATCATCCTGGCGAGAGGCGGCGACTCAGGCCTATCGCTCACCCCTCTTTCATTTGGGGCATTGCCGCACGGTCTATCAGGGCTGTTCTTTGCCACCGTCTTCAGTTTTACCTCATTTATCGGCTTTGAATCCGCCGCCTCACTGGGGGGAGAAACGGCTAACCCGCGCTTTGCCATCCCACTAGCAATCCTAACCGCGGTCATCGTAGCAGTTGTCTTCTACGTCTTTGTGACGTATGCATTCTCCATTGGGTATGGAGTCACGCATGCAGACACGTGGGCCAGTGATCCAGCAGCGTTGGATACGCTGGCGAACCGTTACTCGAATCCTGTTCTCGCGACGATCATTGACCTCATGGTAGCTGCTGGCGCCTTTATCGCCTCACTTGCGGGGCTAAATCTGACGGCGCGTCTCCTCTACGCGATGGGCCGCGAGGGGGGATTGCCCTCCATCTTTGGTCTCACACATGCGCGGTTCAAAAGTCCCTGGGTGGGTATTGTGGTCGCTGTGCTTATCACGCTTATCCTGGGGGTCACCGTCGGACGGAGTTTCGGTCTCAGCTATGGTCCCAACGCTGGTCCATTTACCTTCTTTGGATTTCTCGCCACGATGGCTTCTCTCGGTATTTTGCTGACGTACATCCTGGTGGCCATGTCTGGTCTCGTCTTCTTTCTGCGATCCCGGCAAGACAAGGGATTGACGGTGGTGGCTGATGTGTTGCTTCCAGTCATTGCCGTGCTGTTATGCGGAGCAACCATGTACTATACGGTCTTCCCCACCTCTCCGGCTCCCCCGCCGATTAATACGGCGCCCTACTACACGGGAATATGGTTGGTGCTCGGATTGGTGGTACTGACAGTTCTGTGGTGTACGAACCGCGAGAAAGTGCGACAATTCGGCAAAACGCTCAGTGAGGGTGAGTAAGTCACGTATTCGCTTCGCTCCCACGAAGACTCTGCTGGCGAATGAGACTGCGTGTGGAATATGGCCAAAACGGCCTCATTTTTACCGTTCTTGCATGTCATACCTGATGTTTGTGGACCCCAAACAGGCCCATTTCCATCCATTGTTTCATTCGCCAGCAGAGTCCACGAAGGGAGGTTTTTGCCTGGGCCGTAGGAAGGTGAAACAGGAAGAAGCAAGTTGCCTGATTGAAGGTTGCAGGAGGGCAAGCACAGTGCTCGCCCTCCTGCAACCTTTTCCATCCCGTGAGATCATGATCCCGGATCTTTCCCTGGATGGTGTGTATGTCCTCTCTGGTCTTCCATGTGTAGATACAGCAGCATTCCCGCATATTCCCATTCGCGCTGTTCTGTCAGAAGAAAGGGAGATCTTTGCTGATGTCTATTTCAACAGTTTTGGGTTCCAAAAAGCATCTGCATACATGATAGTATTCGTGTTCTTGTCGATAGAAAGACTCCCCTGAGTCTTCTCAGCCGATGGCGAAGCGTGTCCGACGGACACGTAAGGTATGCACAATACTCATGGCCACTAGACGAGCGCCGCGAGCAGGAATGCTCATGGGAGCATTCTCAATCTCAAAGTGGAGCGTCCCAAACGCTCCCTCGGCCAGGATCTCGTGTCGGCTGTGTGCAACGGTTGGATCAGCCAACACCAGCACGTCCGTCTGGTCAAGTCCCTTCCCCGCCAGGGCCACTGCTGCCGCCACATTGAGATATTCGGGAAACTGGAGCACTGCCTGCCGTGCGCTTCCGCGAAAGACCTCCTGGACCGTGGTAAGATGTAAGGCCTCTTCTGACGGAAGCAGCGAGTGAGGGGAGCGTCGCATGGTATGGAGGACCCTGGTGAGGCTCCCATCGACCGCCGCCGCCGCAAGCACATCCAGCGCACCAATGGCCCCGGAGACGATTTTGACGTGCGCTCTTCCTGCCTGGGCAGCATCAAGCAGCTCCTGCAAGACGGCTGGCTCTGCAAGGGCCCCGATACTGACCAAAAGCAGGTCGACTCCTGCCCGGAGGATGGCTGAACTATGTGCTTGGAGTCCTTGATGTCCCGCCACTTCAACCACGACGTGAGGCTGCGTGGCTAAGAGATCTGCGGATGTTGTGACAAGGTGAGGGCCAGGGAAGCGTGGACGGGTGAGATCACGTATCAACGCTCCTCCTACCATCATGTCTCCAGTTGTATGTTCTGCGATCAGCCGAGCCACCTCCTGACCGATGGCTCCATATCCAATCAAGCCCACACGAAGTGTCTCTTGCTCCATTATCTCTCCTCAAAAGCTAGTCTTACTCCTTGGCATACAGGAATGCACCCACGTGCTGCACCTGTTTCTCTTTTGGCCAGTGTCGAAGCATGTCCCGGAAGGCGCTCTCTACTTCTGCACTTCGTTGTTTACTCTCCAATGCCTTTGAACCTTGGTTTGCTGCCTCAAAGCAGTCGATTGCTTCTTCCATTTCATTACACTGGCTGGCTGCCAATATGCGATTGATTAAGCACTCCAACCGAAATCGCTCAGGAATCTCCATGTCTGATTGGAGGCGTCCGAACGTTCTTAAGGAGAGCAGTGCCCGTTCAGCGTGTGTTGCGTCATGAAGGCTAAGGTGATACTGTGCCAATCCCTCCCACAAGGTGAGAGAAGCATTTCCACAATCTGCATAAAGGGGAACGGGCTCAGCAAGAGTTGCCTGGAGATCAAACGCGTGACGTGCTTGCTCAAGCGTATGCTCTGCATCAGCACTTGACTGCTGCTGTGCCTGGAAAGCCGCCAGGTACATAAAGACACGACCCTGCACAATAGGAAAAATGTGTTCCTGAGAGGTGCGCTGAAGGATGGCAGAGGCCTCCTCACTTTTAGCAAGCGCCTTTGGGAATTGCTTGGCATAGTAGGAAATGAGCGCATGTTGATTGAGTGCTGTCAATCGCAAATTGATATTCTGTGCAATATCACTGTAATGCAGTGCTTGCAAGCAGTAGGTCTCGGCGAGCGTCAGTCCCTGAACATGCCAGGCCAGGATGGCCTTGAGAAAGTAGCATTGTGCCACAAGATCGGCTGCCACCTCACGGTAGGAAGGTGCATTCTTCATAATGGCAACAAGCGTTGGCACGTAGGAATCAATAATCGGCCCAATAGCATTAAGATGGCTCCCCCCGCTCAAGTGCCAGCATGAGGTAATGCTCGCTGCGCACTGAGGCAAGAGTTCTTCCACATCCAGGCTCATGATATGGACTTGTTTCCTTGAAGCGAGGCAGGTGGCAGGAAGGGCTGCAAGCGTCGTAAGAAAACTGCGTCGCGAAAGCGTGTACGTCTCAAGAGAAGACAGCGATTTCAACATGTCAAGCTTTTTGATATGCTGATCGACGTGATCCTGAAGAGCATGATAAAACCTTGCCATGCCGTACCATTGCTGGACAAGTGTGAGTATCTGCGCGCACATGACGCCAAACTGTGTTGTGAAATCAGGAACCATGATCTCCGAAGATGGTTGAGGTTCTGTCAGAGAGATCGGAAGGGTAAGAACATGATGCATTGATGCATCACTTATCAGAGGTGTCGTTGGTATGAAAGACTCTGGTGTTCTTGCTTGTTGATCCTCTGGCAATGAATCTGAGAGTGATGGTAAAAGAGTGGCTCGCTGATGTTCTCCAACAAGCGAGAACGCTCTGCGCACCTGCTGTGCAGTCGCTCGTGTCGTCTCGGTGGGAGCAAGCCCTTCACGTTCCAGCAATGCCTTCGTTTCTTCATAGAGCCGCAGCCCTTCCGATGTTCTCCCCTGCTGATGTAAGTTGAGCATGAGCGCGCAGAGGGCATCCTCGTCGAAAGCATTCTCCTCCACGATGTTGCTGAGGAGCGCCTCACCCCGGCGTAACCCGCCTCGCTGCTGGTAGAGCCTGGCTTGCGCGAGCAACCCGCCCCGTCGCGCTCGTGCCACTGTCGCTCGCCGGCCATAGAAGGACAGGTGCTCTTCCTCCGCCAGAAACTCCCCTCGCGAGAGATACCCGGTCGCTTCTTCTACGAGCGGCAGCGGGTCGGTCCCACCTTGCTCAACGTCCTCGGCTCGTTGCAGCAGCGTAAAGGCTTCGTCAGCATCCACCCACAACACCTCCTGGACAGGCAGACGATAACTGTGGCTATCCTGGGTGAGCAGGAGGCTCTCTGCTCTCATCGGAGGCTGCAAGACTTTGCGCAGTCGATAGGCCGCGTCATTGAGATAACGGCCCGATTCTTCGGGATCAATGTCAGGCCACAGCGTCTCTAACAAGCGTCCTCGTGAGGTCTGCCGTCCTGGGCTACACACCAGTACTTTGAGCAACAGTCGAGGGTAGTGGCTCCCCCCCCAGGCTCCAACAGGGACGGCCTGATAGGACGCGCCATCCCAGCGCTTCACAAGAAAGGGTCCACAGGTATACACCTGGTACACAGGGCATGCTGAAGAGGCTGCCTCATCTGTGTGATCGTCCTTATCGTTCATCGTCGCCTCCGTTTCCTGTTCGCACCATCCATCATCTCGCGAGGTCCTCTTCCCAAAAGTCGTCCTCCCTGCAATTGTACCATAGCACTTTTCTCTCAGCTAGAGAGATTAGGCCTCTGTGTTTCCATCTCGATGCATTCTCGATGGAATCCCGATGGAGCTATGAGACGGGACTGCTATGCTGACAGGAGAACTGGGGGCTTCTCTCTCAGTTCTGAGATGTCAGTATCGTCAATAGACCTCCGGCTCGAAGCCGGAGGCTTGCCCCTCGTTCGCGAGGAGTGGGCCGGATTGACCAGATTTGGCCTCTGAGAGCATAGGGCCGGGACAGTGAACGTCACTGTGCTCGTTGAAGAGGCTCCGATAGGACTGAGTGTTGGCGTTCGGACCCAGCAATGCTGCCCCAGTTGCTGGCTCTCCAACCTCTGGTTTAACAAACTGCGGTCAGGAACGGTGATCAGAGGAAAGTACCGGGTCCTATCATTATCGAGGGGATCGCTGCCACTCCGAAAGGAGCCTTACCGATGAAGGTCTTTGTCTTCTCACACGAAGGAACACCATTGATGCCCACCGCGCCCAGGCGCGCACGACTCTGGCTCAAGGAGAAACGGGCGCGGGTGGTCCGTCATGAGCCGTTTGCCATTCAATTACAGTTCGAGACGACCAGGTACACGCAGTCCGTCACTGTCGGGGTGGATACCGGGTCCAAGACGGTGGGCATTGCTGCTGTCGCCAATGGGGAAACGCTTGTCCAAGCAGAGGTCGGATTGCGAACGGATATCTGCGAGAAGCTGACCCAGCGGCGGAGCTATCGCCGGACTCGTCGGAGTCGCAAGACCAGATACCGAGCCGCCAGATGGGCCAACCGCCGCCGCCCTGCGGGCTGGCTGCCCCCTTCGATCTCCTCCAAGCTCCACGCAACGCTCAAAGCGGTGCAGTGGGTCGTCCATCTGCTTCCTGTGAGCAGGATCACGGTCGAGGTTGGCAGCTTCGACACACAAAAGTTTCGCGATCCTGACATCACAGGCATGTCCTACCAGCAAGGCACGCTCTTTGGGTATCAGGTGCGTGAGTATCTTTTACGGAAGTGGCACTGGACGTGTGTCTATTGTGGCGCGAAAGAAACGGCCTTCCAGGTCGAGCATATTGTGCCAAAGAGCCGTGGAGGCTCAGATCGCCTGGACAATTTAACCCTGGCGTGTGAACCATGTAATGTGAAAAAAGGGAACCACACCGCACGAGAATTTGGGTATCCTGAGATCCAGGCACAGGCGCGGCTCCCTCTGCGAGATATGGCCCATGTCTCCTCGCTCACAACCGCTTTGCTCACGCATCTCACACGCCAGTTTGGGGAACAGCAGGTCCAGGTACGGTACGGCTACCAGACCAAATATCAACGCATCCAGGTCCTCCATCTCTCGAAATCGCATGCTCACGACGCCGTTGCCATTGCCTGTGAGGTGGGGATGGTCGTCACGCCCCTTTCAGTGGTCTGGCAGATGCGCTGCCTCCCGCGAGGTAGCTATCAGCGCTTCAACGGCAAGCACAGTGAGCACAAGTGTTGGGCACCACGAAAAGTGAAAGACTGGAGGCTCTACGAACTGGTCAAAGCCAAGGGCCATCATGGCTATATCGGCGGCAGACGCGAGAAAGGCAGTTTTCTGGTGAAGGATCTTGTGAGTGGAAAAACGCTCATTGAGGTGGCTCAAAGCCGACTGCTGCGGCTCAGGCGTCCGAGCCAGGGCTGGCTGATGAGTCGTTTGCCCGTCTCTTCACGTCTAGTGACCATGGAATGAGGAGCGATTCAGAAAGAAGGGAGCGTGTTGCTATGAGAGCCGCGAATACTGCACGCGAACGCTCATGGAGAGCAGGGAATGGGCAACTAGTGATCTCTCTGGGATGGCATGATTTCGATGCACTCACTGACACCCTGGCCGGCAAGATCACAGCGGATAGACTCCCCGACATGCTTGTTGGCCTGGGGCGCGGAGGGTTGATCCCTGCTGTGGCCCTTTCTCATCGATTGGGCGTTCGGTCCTTGCTTCCTTTTACTGTGCAAAGAACGACATCTGATGCCATCGATGCCGAAAAACACGCGCCTTGCATAGGGAGTCCTCTGCAGCACCTGTCAGTTCTCAGTGGTCGAGACGTGTTGGTCGTGGACGATATTGCTGGGAGCGGGGAAACGCTTCAGACTGTCCTGCATGCACTCACGGACTACGCACCATCGCGTGTGCGCAGCGCGGTGTACATCGTGAACCGTATCAATTGGGAGAGACACCACCCGGAGGAGCCAGCACATGCGATGTCGTACATTGGGAAAGAAGTGCGCGGCTGGGTGGTCTTTCCCTGGGAAAGGTAGGTATCTCTATGCCTGAAGAGATCGTCTCAACGACGCCGTTACTGTACTCAACGGCCCAAATGGACAACTTCTATGCGGCTCTGGCCCGCGGAATAGTCAAGCCGACAGGGATCATGAATTATCTTCAGCACCTCTTCATCGCAGAACGTTGTCCTGCAGGAGCTTCGGTCCTGGATGTCTGTTGCGGCAGAGGATTGCAAGTTCCCTTACTCACACGATACGCGCCTACGATTGATCAATATGTGGGCGTGGATATTTCGCAGGCGAACCTGGACGAAGCCCAGGAGGTCATCTGGTACGCAGATGGGCATCTCCCTCCTTTTCCCTGCGAGTTCATCCGCGGAGACGCCTGCTTTCTAGCCTCGTTCCTGCATCGGCATTTCGATGTGGTGATCTACACATCTGCCCTCGAACACCTGGAACGGGAGGCGGGCGCTGCCAGCCTGGAGCAGGTGACACGGCTCCTCGCCGACGGCGGGACGCTCTATCTATCAACGCCACGAACCGAAGGGCCTCCGCCGCGTACCCTCCAGCACCGGGTCCATATCTACGAGTGGGGCAAAGCAGAAGTGGAAGGGGTGCTGAAGCAATGCCATCTGACCATTACCGCCTGCTATGGACTCTTGCCGCCCGCTGATGCGCTTCTCGCTGACGCCATTGTCGCGCGCTTCGGAGATGGAGCAGGAGCATGGTTCCAGCAGATGCAGCAGGGTGTGCCACACGCATTCCTGGCTCCCATTGTGGCCACAGCGTTTCCTGAGGTGGCCACCGAACTCTTGTATGTGTGTCAAAAGGCATAGGAATGGAGAAAAACACCATGGATACCCCCCACAACGGCATCGTCGTCTCCCTTGAGGGCATTAGCGGCTGCGGGAAGACCTATTTTGTCGCGCAGCTTCAGCAGGCACTGGGTACTCCCTCTCCCGTGTGTATTCAAGAGGTGGCTGACCGCCAGGGGGATGGCATCGACCTACGTATTCTCACGCTGCTGGGCGGCAGCGAAGACCGGTTCTTCCGCATGGGCACGCCCCGCACAGAAACGTTCCTGCTGCTGGCTCTCAAGATGTACGACTACGAGGCCGTGATCGCCCCCGCTCTTGCACAGGGACGTATCGTCATCGAGGACCGGAGCATTGACACCATTGCCATCTATCAGTCGCTCATGCTCTGGCCGCACGATCAGTCGCAGTGGCTCACGACTGCCAGAACGCTCTATGAGCAGGCGACTCGTTGGCGCAGGGCCCCCGATCTCACATTCCTGCTGGAAGATGATTTCACCACGTCAGTTGGGAGGGCGCAACAACGCTCACAGAGAATCTATAACGCGGACGAGGTGACGGTCCTGCACAACGCGGCGACACTCTACGATGCCTACGCGGCCTGCCATCAACCGCGCATCGTGCGCCTGGATCGGCGCGTGCTGTCCAATGAGGCGATCATTCAGACCATTCAAGAGACCATCCGTGCCAGGCAGCACGAAAAAGGAGGGCAAGATGCGAGGGGTCACCATACTCTGGGCGCTCCGATCTCCCTGTAACCTGCATTGCCAGTACTGTTATTTTGGCACCGTGGGAGGCCCGTATGACCGTACGAAAACGGAGGGGAGGCCTGGCGAACTCAGTCACGTTGGGCGTACCGATGTCTCCTGCGACGCGATGCTGGACTTCATCGCGACGTTCACTCCCCATCTCGTTCATCGTGTCTTCATCGCCGGGGGCGAGCCGCTCATCTGGGGGGGGACAGTGCGCGTCCTCTCCGCACTCAAGGCCGCCGGGTGTGAGGTCATCGTCTGCACCAACGGCCTGCCTCTCGTGAAAGATTCCCTATCACACACACTCCTTGATCTCCAGATAGATGCTGTTTCCATCTCGCTGGATTCCTATGATCCTGTCTCCAACGACCACTGGCGGCAGGACCGCAGCGGGCAGGGATGGCACGGAGTCGTTGCGGGACTTCAGACACTGGTGCGATTGCGGAACCAGCGCCAAGCGCAGACCAGAATCGGTGTCTACTCTGTCATCACACAACAGACTATCGGCCACATTCTCCAGACAGGCAGGATGGTGGCCGATATGGGGGCAGACTCTTATATCGTCCAACCCATTTCTCTTGCACCGGACCATCCGTTGTTCAGCAACCTTTCCCTGGATGGACGCCATCGCCAGGCCTTCGCCCAGGCGATAATGGCACTCCATACAGAACAGGGGCGTTTGTCCTTGCCCCATCCAGGATATGTGCAGCAGGTCTTCCGCACGCTCACGGCTGATCCGCTGCCCGTCATTGAGAACTGCTTTGGTGGCCGTGATCTCTTCTTTCTCGAACCGGATGGCAGTCTCTGGGACTGCCCGTCTATGTATAAAATCGCGGCAACACCTCCAGAACAACGCCTCTCCCTCGTCGGAAACAGCGCGCAAAACGTATTTTCGACAGCGAGGCGAGGGCGGAATACGGATTGTTGTTGCTTCTCACAGGACTGCGTGAACATGTGGCAAATAATGTCGTTCGATGACATCTTATATCAGCAAGGAGGCACCCCCTATGCCGCATGTCCCAGATGATATCCATGCTGAGATGGCAGAACTCTTGAGCCGTCCTCCCGATCCGTTCGCAGCCCCGACACAGACATTGGCATTCGAGGCAACGCTCGCTGAATACTTCGGCGTCAAAGAGGCTGTTGCGGTCTGTTCAGGCACGGCCGCACTCCACTGCGCGCTGGCGGCCCTGGGGATCGGCCCTGGAGATGAGATCCTCGTGCCAGCGCTCTCGGTCGTGATGTCGGCCGTCCCGATCGTGTACCAGCAGGCGACACCCGTCTTCGTGGACTGCCAGCCAGGGCGGGTCGATTTCGACTATCAGGATCTGAAGCGGAAAACCACCGTGCGAACACGAGCCATCCTGCCCGTGTATCTGTGGGGGTGCTCCTACACGATGCAGCGCCTGCTGGACTATGCTCAGCATCAGAGCCTCTGGGTGATTGAAGATGCCTGCCAGGCGCATGGCACGATGTGGAGCAGCAGATACCTGGGAACCTGGGGGCATCTTGGTTGTTTCAGCATGAGAGATGGAAAGCTGCTCTCGACGGGAGAGGGCGGTTTTCTGCTGACGAACCATCCTGAGTTGGCGCAGCGGTGCAGATCGTTTCGGAGCCACTGGGCCAATCCGCATGACTCGGCCCATTCCTATGAGCGCCTCGGACACAACTACCGCCTTGCCGAATGGCAGGCGCTCCTTGGTCGCGCGCAGGTGCGTATATTTCCCACCACGCTTGCTCATCGTCGCTGGCAGACAGAGTACCTTCTCACAAGACTGGCGGATGTCCCTGAGGTGGAGCCGTATGTGTTTGCCCCCGAGGAGATCCCCAACTATTTCAGTCCCGTCCTCTTGTTGCGCGAATCGCTGGCAACACGACGCATTGCCGAGCGTCTCTCTGCGCGAGGAGTGCGCAACAGCGTTGGAACATTCGGCTTGAAGCCCGCCGGGGAGTGGCCGGTTTTTCGCGAGGCGGGACAGAGGACGGATGGGGCCCAGATCACGCCCACGCCTAATGCCGCCGCATTTCTTGAAAGAGTCCTGGCGCTCATCCTGCTCCCGCAGTATGGGGTGGCCGAACTCGATGCGCTCATCGCAACGATCATCATGACGATAGAGGAGGAGATCAGGCATGCGAGAGGAACACGAAGCGCCACCGCCTGAGCAGAGACGGATCGAAGAGACGCCATTCATCGTGCTGGACTTCGAGACAGTGACTCCGAAGGGACATTCACCTGAACCGATAGAATTGGGGATCATGCGCCTCGCCAGGGGGTTACACCTCGATGCCATATGTACACGGAACTGGCTCATCACGCCACCAGACGACGCGCCACTTACCGAGTTTGACACGCGCCAGACAGGCATCCACTGGCACGATCTCCAAGGTATGCCCGTTGCACGGACGGTCCTGGCCGAGTTTGAGGCGTTGGTGCAGGGAGACGAGTACGTGCTGGTCGCCCATAGCGCGAGCTATGAAGCGGCGATCCTTCAGCGGTTCTCAGATGTCTGTCCGCGTGCGGCAGCTATGCCATGTATCGATACCGCCGCTCTGGGCAGGCGCCTGGTCCCACACCTGCCGAACTACAGACTCGATACCCTGGCTGCTCACTTTTCTCTGCCCCTCCCCGTCCAGCGCCATCGCGCCCTGCCCGATGTTGCATTGACCGTGGGAGTGTTTCTCGGATTACTTGAGACGAGAACACGAACAGTATTACCGATCATCACTATTGCAGACCTCACACGGATCGCCGGACTGAGGCGTGGGGCCCAACCGCAGAAGCGACCGGTGCAAATGGGGCTCTTTCATGAAGAACGTTCACAGTGATAGAAAGATATCCCGTCAGCAAGCGCATCATGAACACGCGGTATACTGATTCTGAGAGGAGCTACTCGTATGAGGTGGGCAATCGTGACCAAGACCTTTCGTTTCGAAGCGGCGCACAGTCTTCCCTTCCATCGAGGAAAATGCGCCCGTCTGCATGGGCATTCCTATCGGCTGGAGGTTTCGCTTCGCGGCCCTCTGAAAGCATGCCCCGACACGTCAGATCACGGGATGGTGATGGACTTCAGCGATCTTTCCACGATCGTCACCCAGGCAGTCGTCGAGCGGCTTGACCACCAGGATCTGAATGCGGTGACAGGAGTCTACACCACTGCGGAACTTCTGGTGCATTGGATCTGGGAGGCGCTTGTGGCGGGCGGACTTCCAGACGATCTGCTCTGGCGTCTCCGATTGTGGGAGACGGAAACAGGATGTATCGAGATCACCCAACAGGAACGAGAGGAAACAGAGACATGCAGACCGTTGCCAGACACCCACCGATTCTGATCTCGGAGTGCTTTGGAGCAACCATCCAGGGAGAAGGAACGCTCATTGGGCTGCCGACGGTGTTTGTGCGAACCGGAGGCTGTGATTATCGTTGCCAGATGTGTGATACGCTCTACGCGGTGCTTCCAGAGCATCGCCAGGAGTGGAGAGCCATGACAACGGAGCAGGTCTACACAGAGATACAGAGGCTCTCAGACCATGTCCCCCTGCTTGTCACCTTCTCTGGTGGAAACCCCGCCATGCAACCGCTGGGTTCTCTCATTGAGCGGGGGCGCGCAGATGGGTATACCTTTGCCCTTGAAACACAGGGAAGCATTGCCCAGCCCTGGTTTGCCCAGCTCCATGTCCTGACACTCTCACCCAAGCCTCCAGGAATGGGCAATCCAGTTCCAACGAACTGGGAGCGGTTCGACCGCTGTATCGCCGATGCCAGGGGTGGAGCGGAAGGAGAGGGTCCGTCCATCTGTCTCAAAATCGTCATCTTTGATGAGGCAGATTACGCCTATGCACACGATGTGGCCGCGCACTACCCCGACATTCCCATCTTCCTCCAGGCAGGCAATCATACGCCTCCCCACCGTGCGCCGGAGGCCGACATGGCAGGGATCCTTCATCGCCTGGAGTGGCTCATTCAGCGAGTTGTGCAGGATCGATGGTACACCGTGCGCGTCTTGCCACAACTCCACGTGCTCCTCTGGGGAAACACACGCGGCGTATGAGACACGAAAGAAGATCGTCAGAGGTTCCATCAGAAAGAAAGAGGTCGAAACAGCATGATCGAAGTAGAAAAAACGTGTGTGCTCTCGGCAGAGAGCCGTGACAGGCTTCATGAAAAGCTGCGAGGGATGACCCATCAAGGAGTAGTGCAACAAACAGATAGCTATTATGATACGCCCGCCTGGGACTTGCTTCGACAGGCGGTGTTTGTGCGGGTCAGGAACATGAGCACGCTCCAGATCAAATTTGATGAGGAGGGGAGTGACAAGCACCATGTCGAGTGCGTGGAACGTGCCTTTTCGGTAGAAGGCCCCCTGCCTGAAGAAGCACATGCGCTCCTGCAACGATTTCTACCCTACTGGCGTCCCGCTGCCTCCTTTTCAGAGGCGGTGGCAGTCAATCACCTGGAAGAATTCGTCTGTCTGCACAAAACGCGCTTCATCTATACAGACGACACGCTGATTGTCGCCCTCGATCATGTCGAAGGTCTGGGGGATTTCGTTGAGGTGGAGATCCAGTGTGAAGAGGGACAGGACACGAGCCAAGCGCGCGTGATACTGGAGGCCTTCGTCTCTACTCTCAACGCCGAACCGCTGAAAGCTGGCTACACCGAACTCTGGCTTCGCCAGCACCAGCCCGAAGTGTATCAATGCGGCCAGTATCATCTCTGAACATCTCGTAGATGACGAGGGGAGCAGTGCCACAGATGTGCGCGTCCCAACCAGGCTCACATCCCGTAGCTTTCCTCTCTCTATTCACACACCACACAGGGAAGACCCATGCAGATGATGTGCCAGGCGCTGACGACGGCCCTTCTTCAGCACTATCTTGAACGATCCCTCCTGCCAGCCGAACACGCATGCGTGAAAACCCATCTTGATCACTGTCAGCAATGTTGGGGAACCTGGAATCGTTTCCGTTGGTACAAAGCCAGGGGGACACGTGGCTATGCCGAATTACAGGCGTATCTTGGGGATGCGTTTGAGGAGGACCTGGATTCCTCGTGGGAACTGGCCCACGATTGGGACCGCAGACATCCTCAGACGCCAGCAGAGATCGAGGCATTCTACCGAGAGACGCCGTACTATCTCTACAATCTCCTCATCTGGCACGAAAGCGGAAACAGGCCTCCATATGTGACGTATGCAGAGCCATTCCTGCACACATACCACTGCCGCGTCATCTGTGACGTTGGGTGTGGCATCGGCAATGATGGCCTGCTCCTCCTGGCGAAGGGCTACACGGTGATTCTGTGCGAGTTTGACAATCCATCGTCCCGCTTCCTACGCTGGCGGCTCCAGCAACGGAACCTCGATGCGAGATGGATACAGCCGCACGAGATCGCCTCTCTCGCTGGCATTGGCGTTGATACCCTCTGGACGATGGATGTTCTCGATCATCTTCCCGATCCCCAGGCGGTCCTTCACCCCCTGTTGGAACAGGTGCAGACATTTTTTCACGAACCAGACATCCGAGGGAAAGCACACGGGTGCCAGCGTTTCCATCTCCATCATGAGGACGGATACGTACAGCGCATGTGTGAAGTCTATGGCCTGCGGCGAGATACTTCGTCTCAGCAGGTGAGCATGTGGCATAGGTGAACGCTGCGGGACCTGGGAGCTTTTCCCTTCTGATAACAGATACACCAGCGAGAACATCGGAAAGTGCCACCGTGACCGGTTGAACCCCAACTCGTTGTCTGTTTCGCATCTCCCAGCCGTATCCCTCGCCCACAAAGCGTTTCATATCACATGCAATCGCGAGACGTTCTCGGCTGGATCACGATGGTGCTGCGGTTCTCTCCCGATACAAGCACGGTTGAAGCCGGGTATGCTGCTACAGAGGAGAACGATGCAGGCGTGGAGAGTGAAATCTGTGCATGCGAAGGGCGAAGAGGAGTGTCACCCAGCACTGGGTGTCTTCTTGACGGTCCATACATGCATCTGGCCTCATCGTCATCATGAACGAAAGGGGGTTTCCAGGTGTTCATGCTCTCGTCGTGAACACACACATGCTGTGTACATTGATAGTATGACGATGATCACGATGCTTGCTCAGTATCGACAAACAGGAATGGTGTCCGCTGTGTTGCCATCGGCACCTGGAGCAGCATCTCATACCTCCCAGGACGCAGGAACGGTTCGCATCCACGTGGTTGAAGGCTCCCTGCAGACGTGTGAGATCTGGCGGCAGGGTCATCTCTCACTCCAGGGGCAGGAGGCTCTCAGGAGGGTGCAACAGGTCGGAGAATTGTTCTGGACAGTACGCTTGCAGAAACCCACGTCGTCTCTGGTCCTCGGCATACATCACGGATCTGCCCCACCACCGGATGCACAACCGTTGAGGCAGGCGTGGGACGCTGTGCCACGGCGCCTTGTAGAACCTGGCTCCGTGATAGCCACATGGGACCGTGCTGTCCGAATAGTCTTCTGTCTGGTGGATGGAAAAACATCTATTGCGAAGCTACGTGAACTGCTTCCCTATTCGCCCGAACAGATTGAGCGAGTACTCAAAACGCTGTCCGAAAAACGTCTGATTACCTTTACGTAATGAATGAAGAAAGGATGCATCAGCATCATGATCGAAAAAAGTAGGAGACAGCGGCACAAGAGCCAGGCATCCCCGATCTGCTCACACATGGTCCCGTCTCTGTACACGAGAGAAGTGGCACACCACCAGCCAGGAAGAGACGATACCGAGACACCTTCCGCTGCCGAGAACCTCGCTCATCTTTCCTATGAAAAGGAACAGATGCCATGAATCGGATATCTTCGAGAGAACACACGGCTCTGCTGGATTCGGAAAACGCGACCGAAATGGCGCGCCTGATGCTGCAAGACCGCTTTTTGACGCAGGCGATGGGCGGATCGTTGGCCGAGCGGCAGGATGTCGCCACGATGCACCGCGTGCTGGACGTGGGTTGTGGGCCTGGCGGTTGGGTGCTCGATGTGGCCTTTGCCTACCCCACCGTGAAAGTCGTCGGCATCGATGTGAGCCGCATTATGGTCACCTATGGCCGCGCGCAGGCCTGGGCCCAGGGACTGGACAATGCCCGCTTCCAGATGATGGATGTGTGCGAGCCGCTGGCTTTTCCCGACCAGCACTTCGATCTGATCAATATCCGTCTGCTGGCCAGTGTCCTGCCCACGCAGGCCTGGTCTCCGCTCATCCAGGCCTGCCGGCGTCTGCTGCGTCCTGGGGGCATTCTGCGCCTAACAGAGGCCGAGAACGGTGTCACAACCAGCGCTGCCTGGGAGCGGATCGGAGGTCTTTGCATGCAGGCGATGCGCCAGAGTGGCCACAGCTTTGCTCCTGGAGGGTCGCAGGTGGCTATTACCCCCATGCTGCGCCCGTTTCTGGTCGACGCGGGCTTCCAGGATATTGAAGAGCGCGCCCATGTCCTCAATTTCTCCGCCGGCACGCCGGCCCACGTGGCCGTCTGTCAGAATTTCCTGATCCTGCTTGATCTCCTGCGGCCAGCAGTCATCGAGCTAGGACTCACCTCCGACGAGGAATGGAGCACCCTCTGTCATGAGGCCACCATTGACTCCTTGTCGTCGGCATTTCGCGCGCTCTGGTTTCTGCTCACCGCATGGGGGCGTGTCCCCAGCGGATGAGGAGGAGTCACAGGAGAGACGTACGTCGATCAGCAGCAGGAGACCACGGCCGATAGGTACACTGCTCATGCATGAGAGACACAGATCCCTCAGAGCAGCAGTGCTCTCAGAAAAAATACTGGAGGGAAGGATCATGACCATGACACGAGAACCCGTTCCTGGCTCAGAACAAGCCAAACACGGAGGACAAGCCGTGCGAGCCCGCCACGGCAGTGATTTCTACTCGCGCATTGGGAAGAAAGGCGGTGAGACCGTCAGGGACCGCTATGGCTCGGAGTTCTACCGGCGCATTGGCACGCAAGGTGGCACGACCACGAAGAGGCGCCACGGGTCAGATTTTTATGGGGAGATTGGCAAGAAAGGGGGAGCGTGGTCCAGACGCAACAGGGAGGGCTGAGGCTGGAAAGGGAGTGTGAGCTAGCAGATCTGCTTGTATCTAAGGTGCTGTATGACGTGACCACTACGCTAGATTTCGTACCGTAGCGTAGTGGTCACGTCATACAGCACCTTCAAATGCTAACATCGGCCACGGCGGCGAGAGCCATTTCATCGCTGAGTATTACCGCCTTGAGATCGTGATCATCAAGTTACCGCTATCCAACCCGAATACTCACCATGTCTACACCATGGCGGGATTGTATACAGGTAACAATCAGCCGGTGATACTGTTATTCGTGACTGACACCAGCCATGATGGCAAGCCCGATCTGCTGGTATCTATTAAACGTTTGGTGTGAATTAGAAAATGCTATTTGGCTTGGGAAGCCATCTCCATCATATATGGGAACGCTTATCACAGTGATTTTGCAAAAATGACGCCGCTCTAAAAGCCGTCTCAATTAATTCACACCAAACGTTTAAGGATACGATCTTCCAGACAGTGCTATATAATAACGATACCAGTTTTGTAAGAGGGCAGCCATCAAGGTCAGCAAACCACTGGTCTACTGCAATCTTGCCACCTTGGCGGTCAATATCATCATCGTCTGGCTGACGCTGGTAAAGGTGTTTTCGTCGGTGCTGGCTGGCAGTATTTTTATAGGCTGCTTAGCAGTGGCTGTCAGGTTTTCGTGCAAGGTCAACGGGCAGTTGCCGAAAAAGGTGCGGCGCTCTATGTTCTACTCGTCTTCAACCGGAAAAGTTGGAAGACTCTGGTCTTTATAGTGTGTTACGTAGATCGTCTTTTCTCGTTTTTTATGAGAGCGGATCACACTCCCATCCCATAAAAATGCGGATTTCACCGTTAGGAAAAATATATGCGTGCATTCAAAACAGCCCAGGAGTTGGAACAGGAACGTCAAGAAGCATTGGGACTGATCCCGTTCACATTGCCAACTGACAAGATACTGATCATTTACGCCAGGCAGAGCACGAAAGGGCAGGTCTTCAAGCGCAAAGAATCGGCCTTACAACAAACAGCAGAGCAACTGGAATGGGCCTTAGAAATGGGCTGGCCTCAGGACTTGCAACGTCTGCTCATTGAGAACCAGGCCAAAGACGGCAAAATCCGCAGCGCATCCGGACGACTGAGAATTGATGAGCGGGAGGGGTTAAGCACAGCGATGCTCTATATCAGCAGCGGGGAAGCAGGAGCAGTTAAGGCACGTGATGTTGCCCGCCTGTTCCGTGACGAAGATTTAGTTGGTCCAGTCGTATTTGCCAAGGCATGTAAAGATCACCATGTCATTGTGATTACAGATGATTATACCTACAATTTCAACGATCCGAAACGAGGCAGGGACGACTACAAAAAGTTCATCGAAGAGGCCCAAGCTGCAGCAGATTTTTTGAACAAGCATATAAAGATGATGGGTAAAAACCGTGAGCGCCGAGCACTGCGGGGTGAATTCAGCGGGCATGTGGTACCGATCGGTTTTATGCTCGATG
>JBDTHH010000417.1:0-3453 GCA_039937055.1 Ktedonobacteraceae bacterium
CCCGCCTGTTCTTCGGCAAATGGTCTCCGGTCAACAGGCGGGCTTGTAAACGGCGCCCCTACCTCTCTGGCGCCCCTACCTGTACATCCTCCATATCCAGCTAATCCACCTGCTCATACGCCGGCAATGTCAGGAACTCGGTGAACTCATCGTTCGTGATGATCTGATCCAGCAGCGTGTAGGCCTGCTCGTAGTTGCGTGCGTTGTAGGTCTGGGGGCCGAGGTGCTCCTTGATCTTGTTGAGTTCGTCGCGGGCCAGGTCGCGGAACAGTTCGACGGTGACTTTGCGGCCATCGTCCAGCATGCCCTGCGCATGGTGAATCCACTGCCAGACCTGCGAGCGGGAGATCTCGACGGTGGCAGCATCCTCCATCAGGTTGTTGATGGGCACGCAGCCCAGGCCTCCCAGCCAGGCCTCCAGGTACTGCACACCGACGCTGATGTTTGTGCGCAGGCCTGTCTCCGTAATCGTGCCATCTGGTACCTTCAGCAGGTCCGTCGCCGTCACATGCACATCTTCGCGTTTCTTGTAGATCTGGTTAGGCTCCGGCATGACCTCGTCAAACTCTTCAAGCGCGACGGCCACCAGACCCGGATGCGCTACCCAGGTGCCATCGTGTCCATCGCCGGCCTCGCGCTTCTTGTCAGCTACAACCCGCGCCATGGCCTCTTCGTTGGCCTGGGGGTTGTTCTTGATGGGGATCTGGGCCGCCATGCCGCCGATAGCGTGCGCGTTGCGTTTGTGGCAGGTCTGGATGACGAGCAGCGAGTACGAATGCATAAAGTGCGTCGTCATGGTCACCTGCGCGCGGTCGGGATAGATGAACTGCGGCAGGTTGCGGAACTTCTTGATGGCGCTGAAGATATAGTCCCAGCGGCCGCAGTTCAGGCCAGACGAGTGCTCGCGCAGCTCGTAGAGGATCTCGTCCATCTCGAAGGTCGCCAGGATCGTCTCGATCAGCACCGTGGCCTTAATGGTACCGCGCGGGATGCCCAGCTTCTCCTGCGCCAGCACAAACACGTCGTTCCACAACCGCGCCTCCAGATAGCTCTCCATCTTGGGCAGATAGAAGTAGGGGCCGCTGCCCCGCTCAAGCAGCGCCTGCGCGTTGTGGAAAAAGTACAGGCCGAAGTCGAAGAGGCTGCCTGAGATGGGTTTGCCATCGACGAGCACATGTTTCTCCGGCAGGTGCCAGCCGCGCGGGCGCACCAGCAGCGTCGCCGTCTTCTCGTTCAGCGTGTACTGCTTCCCTTCGGGGCTGCTAAAGCTGATCGTGCGCCTGACGGCATCGCGCAAGTTGAGCTGGCCCTGGATGAGATTATCCCAGGTGGGGGTGAGCGAATCCTCGAAGTCGGCCATAAAGACCTTGGCGCCGGAGTTCAGCGCGTTGATAATCATCTTGCGCTCGGCCGGACCGGTGATCTCCACACGCCGGTCCTGGAGATCCTGAGGTACTGGCGCAACGGTCCACGTGCCTTTACGAATGTGCTCGGTCTCAGGTAGGAAGTCTGGCAGCCTGCCCGCGTTAATTTCGACCTGCCGCTCCGCGCGGCGCCCCAGTAGTTCCTCGCGCCGCGCCGAAAACTCACGCGCCAGCGTCGCTACAAAGTCCAGCGCCTCCGGGGTCAATATCTCTGCATACTCAGGAGTGATAGGGCCTGTGATCTTCAGCCCTTGTGGGTACGTCTGCTGTGTCATCGAAGTTCTCCGCCTTTCAAAACATGCAAGAGCACGAGGAGGTACATTCTCTCATGAAGATTATACCTTCTCGTGCGCATTTTCTGCCGGGAGGTGCCGGGTGGATTAATGGAACTGTTCTGCCTCGGTTGAACCAGCAAGCGCCATCGTGGAGGCTTTGCCGGCCGAGATGGCCTGCACTACCTCGTCGAAGTAGCCGGTACCAACCTCGCGCTGATGTTTGGTAGCGGTATAGCCGTCGGCCTCGGCGGCGAACTCGTCCTCTTGCAGCCGCGAGTAGGCCACCATGCCACTCTGTGCATAGCCGCGAGCCAGCTCAAACATGCTGTAGTTGAGGGCGTGGAAGCCGGCTAGAGTCACAAACTGGAACTTGTAGCCCATCTTGCTCAGTTCCTGCTGGAAGGTGGCTATCGTGCTGGCATCCAGCTTCTTCTTCCAGTTGAACGAGGGGGAGCAATTGTAGGCCAGCATCTTGCCGGGGAAGCGCGCGTGGATCGCGTCGGCGAAGCGCCGCGCCTCGCTCAGATTGGGTTCCGAGGTCTCGCACCAGATGAGATCGCAGTAGGGCGCGTACGAAAGGCCCCTGGCGATGGCGGAGTCAAGGCCGCTCTTCGTGCGGAAGAAGCCTTCGGGAGTGCGCTCGCCGGTCAGGACCTGGTGGTCAATCTCATCGATATCGCTAGTGATCAATGTAGCGGCGTTGGCATCGGTGCGCGCGATGAGGATCGTCGGCACGCCCATTACATCGGCCGCCAGGCGCGCGGAGACCAGGTTCTTGATGGCTGACTGCGTGGGGATCAGGACCTTCCCACCCATGTGCCCACACTTCTTCTCAGATGCAAGCTGGTCCTCAAAGTGGACGCCCGCTGCTCCCGCTTCGATCATGCTCTTCATCAGCTCAAACACGTTCAGGGGGCCGCCAAAACCTGCCTCGGCATCGGCCACAATAGGGGCAAACCAGTAGGTATCGCCCTGACCCTCTGAGTGCTGGATCTGGTCAGCTCTTTGCAGGGCCTGGTTGATCCTGCGCACAACATGCGGCACGCTGTTCGAGGGATAGAGACTCTGGTCCGGGTACATCTGCCCGGCGAGATTGGCGTCGGCCGCAACCTGCCAGCCGCTGAGATAGATGGCCTTCAGGCCGGCCTTGACCTGCTGGACCGCCTGATTGCCGGTCAGCGCACCAAGCGACGCTACATATGACTCAGAATGTAACAGGTCCCACAGCCGCTCAGCGCCCAGGCGAGCTAATGTATATTCGATGTGGATGGAACCACGAAGGCGCACAACATCCTCGGCGCTATAGGGGCGCTCTACCCCCTGCCAGCGCGCATCTGCCGTCCAACTCGCCGCCATCTCGGCGGCCGGGAGACCTCCGTATACCGGGGTTGCGTGCTTGCCGTTCTGTCCATTGTGACTGTTATGTCCATTCTGCTTACCATTCATAGCATGTTGATCGCTCATCAGTATCTCCTTCGTCTCTGGCTAACCGATAACCAAACCTGTATAGCCCAGCAGGCCTCCCTACCGTGCTCTATAGTCAAGGATACCATACTAGCAACCTGAAAAGCCAGGATTTAGCTTCAAACCTGGTGAGGGTTTGTATAAGTAAAAAGTTATGTATAGGCAACGGCGAGCCACCTGCTCCAACACATTCGTTTGATCGGCACATCACCCACGTAGGGACGCGATAAATCGCGTCCGCCGCAATTTATTGCGCGTGTAGGGCGTACGATTCGTTTATTTGCCTCAAA
>JBDTHH010000418.1:0-6637 GCA_039937055.1 Ktedonobacteraceae bacterium
AGGCGGGTAAGCCCTCTTCCTCCTTCGAACTGCTGCGCTATGTGGATGAGGAGGCGCCGGTGGAGTTTGACCTGGCTCCCTGGAGGATCTGCTGCTATCAGGTGCTGGATGTCATCACAACGCTGAATGACATCCATTTTATGGCCCTGCACGCGGCCGAGGACTTTCAACTGGGGGCGGACCTCCTGTTCTGGCAGCAGTACAGCCAGGCGCTCAAAGGCATCATCGCCAAAGATCAGTACATTCCTGCCCTGAAGTATCGCGAGCTGCCCGCCCCCAAGATCAAAGGCAAGCGCGCGCAGAAAAGTGCCAGCTTCGAACTACATCCCGCCTGGGAACTGCTGTCTGATAGCTATGAAATGGCCATCCAACGCTACGTGGAGGCCATGCCCACCGTGTGTACCGCCGGGTTGAACAGCCCGGACGAGGCCGCATTGTTCGCCAAAGAGACCCTGCTGCGCCATTTCTCCGAGTGCCTGCTGCATAATATTGTGACGGAGACCCCCTTTACGGGAAAGTTCGACCAGCAGATCGCGGGTACATTCCTGTACAAATGTGTCTACCCAGACCGGCTGGACCTGGTGCCAGCCTCCGCCGATCCACTGGAGGACTACAAGCACTGGTTGGCCTGGCGCGCCAATCTCAGCAGGGGGCATACGGAGGCCGGTTTCACCCTGTGTTTCCGGCTGGAGGAGGCTCCTGCCGACGATATCGACAACTGGTCGCTGCACTTTTTTGTAGCGGCCAGGCACGATCCTTCGCTCAAGCTCAGTCTGGAGGAGTACTGGCGGCTCAAGTCAGCGGCCCGCGTTGAGGCCGCTCGACCCTTTAGCCAGCACTTTGAAAGGCACCTGTTGCTGGCCCTGGGGTACGCCGCGCGCATCTATCCTCTGATCTGGCATGGCCTGGCGACAGATCAGCCCAGCGGGTGCCGCCTCACGCTGGACGAGGCCTTCGCATTCTTGAAGGAGAGCGCCTGGGTGCTGGGAGATGCGGGCTATACCGTGATCGTGCCGGCGTGGTGGACACCAGAGGGGCGGCGGCGCGCGAAGGTGCGCCTCAAAACGTCTCTGCGCTCGCCCAAGGGCGCGGCTGTGGCTGGTCCCGGCCACCTCAACCTCAAAGCTATCGTGGCCTACGAGTATCAGTTGTCGGTTGCTGGGCAAAATATCACCGAAGAGGAATGGCGTCAGCTCGTCAACGCCAAGACGCCCCTGGTCCAGTTTCGTGGGCAGTGGATGGAGCTGGATCGCGAGAAGATGCAGCAGATGCTGCAATTCTGGCAGACGCACCAGGGCGAGGTACCCGAAATTTCGCTGCTGGACATGCTCAAGATCGGCTCGGAGTCCGAGGACGACCTGGAATGGGACCACGACCAGATCTTGCAGGACATGCTGGCCCGGCTACATGATAAGAATGCCTTCGCCCCCATCGACAACCCGGTGGCCCTGCAAGGGACACTACGCGACTACCAGAAGCGCGGCGTCGCCTGGTTGCAGTACCTGGAGAACCTGGGCCTGAACCCCTGCCTGGCTGACGACATGGGCCTGGGCAAAACCCTGGAGGTCATCGCGCGCCTGCTCAAGGAGCGTGAGGAGAGCGACAGTCTGGGGCCAACCCTGGTCATCGCGCCGACATCCGTGCTCGGCAACTGGCATAAGGAGATCGAGCGCTTTGCGCCCAACATGCGTGCGCTGGTGCATCAAGGCGGCACGCGACTCAAAGACAGACAGGCCTTTGTGGAGACCTGCCAGGCACACGATGTCATCCTGACCTCATTCGCACTGGCGCGCCTGGACGAAAAGCTCTTGCAGGCCGTGGAGTGGCACCGCGTGGTGGTCGACGAGGCCCAGAACATCAAGAATCCCCAGGCCGCGCAGACGCGCGCGATTTTGAAGCTCAACGCGCCGCATCGGCTGGCCCTGACCGGCACGCCCGTCGAGAACCGCCTGCGCGACCTGTGGTCTATCTTCAACTTCCTCAATCCCGGCTACCTGGGCAAGGAGGCCCAGTTCCGCAAGTCCTTTGAGACGCCTATCTACAAGGGTAATGACCTGGCGAAGTCGGAGACCTTAAAGAAGCTGGTCGAACCCTTCATCTTGCGGCGCGTCAAGACCGACAAACGCATCATCGACGACCTGCCTGACAAGATCGAGCAGAAGATGTATTGCACGCTCTCGCCGGAGCAGGCCTCGCTCTACGAGGCCGTCGTCAAAGATGTGAGCGAGCAACTCAACGGGGCCGAGGGTATCCAGCGCAAGGGCCTGATCCTATCCACGCTGTTGAAGCTCAAGCAGATCTGTAACCACCCGGCGCAGTTCCTGCAGGATGGCAGCGCCTTCACTACCGAGCGCTCCCACAAGCTCCAGCGCCTATCAGAGATGCTCGAAGAGGTGATGGATAGCGGCGAGAGCGCGCTGATCTTCACGCAGTTCACGGAGATCGGTGGCTCACTTGAACGCTACCTTGAGCATGTTCGCCATTACAACACCTACTATCTGCACGGCGGAACCAGCGTGACCAGGCGCAACCAGATGGTGGCCGAGTTTCAAGACGCTGAGAGCGAGCCGTCGCTGTTCATCCTCTCGTTACGGGCCGGCGGCGTCGGCCTGAATCTGACCAAAGCCAATCATGTCTTCCACTTCGATCGCTGGTGGAACCCGGCGGTCGAAGATCAGGCCACTGATCGTGCCTTCCGCATCGGCCAGCGCAAGAACGTCTTTGTGCATAAGTTCGTGGCCATGGGCACGATGGAGGAGCGCATCGATGCCATGATCGAGGATAAGAAACGCCTCTCCTCGCTGGTGATGGGCTCCGATGAGTCCTGGCTGACGGAGCTTGATAACGATACCTTCAAAGATCTGATCGCGCTGCGCCGCAGCGCGGTCGTGGAGTAAGAACGATGGCACAATTCAGCCGCACCTGGTGGGGCCAGCGCTTTATCGAGGCCCTGGAACAGTTTACCGATCCATCGCGCCTGGGACGTGGGCGCTCCTACGCGAGCGGGGGGCGCATCCTCGACTACACGCTGGCCAATGGCACCGTCGCAGCCAGGGTTCGGGGCTCGATCAACCCGTACTTTGGTGTCTACAAAGAACCTATCTACAAGACCTCCATCACCATCAAAGCCATCAGCGCCGCCGACTGGACGAAGGTCATCCAGCAGATTGCGTCGCGAGCGGACCTGGTCACAAAGCTGCTGCTGAACGAGATGCCCGATACCATCGAGGAGGCCTTCTCCCGGCTAGACTTGCATCTCCTGCCCCACAGCCAGCGCGATTTTGTGACCGAGTGTTCGTGCCCAGACTACGCGAATCCCTGTAAGCATATCGCCGGAGTCTACTACTTGCTGGCCTCTGCCCTCGATCAAGATCCTTTCGTGATGTTCGAGCTGCGCGGCCTCTCCCGAGATGCTCTGCACGCCGAACTGGCGCGCTCGCCCCTGGGACAGATCTTAGCCTCCGCGCTGGTAGCCAACGACGTTGCGTTGGAGGTGGAGCCGGTCGAGTCCTACTACACCCGTCCGACGAGGGAACCTGCAGCGGTGGAAGGAACCAGTTCCGCTGTTGCCGGAACCAGTTCCGCTGTTGCCGGAACCAGTTCCGCTGGCACCAACAGCAGTTCCAGTAAGAAGAGGACCAGTCCTGGCAAAAAGAGCACTGCTGCCAGCAAAAAGGGAACTGCTACTGGCGCCAGCGGGACGAGTTCCAACACCAGCGGAACTAGCCACAAAGAGTTCTGGACCGGCGCAAAGAGGCCGCCTGCACCGCCGGCTGCATCGCAAGCAAGCGTTCCGGCACTGTTGATTAAGAAGCAGGGAGATTATCCGCCGTTCTGGCACAAAGATCTCTCGTTCATCAGCGTGATGGAAGAGCTATATGAGCGCGTACGCATGAAAAACCGCCAGATGAAGTGAGGTTACGTCTCTCGCCATCATATTTTCATATCTCCGAGACTGAAGAGACACCCCGTTCAGCCGATAGTAAATGCATGGGAACACTGTATGTTATTCGTTCCTTCTGAGGTTCACCATGAAGCATTTCTATCGTCTGTTGACTACCCGCTGGTTTGCCCTGACGACGCCCGCTCACTCCCCGATGAACACCCTCGCGGAGCGTGAATGGACGCGGAAAGTGCGCCTGTTAAGTGTCTGCCTCTTCTTTGCCCTGGGTGCCAGCCTCCCCTTTGTGACGCTCGGAAGCTTTGGCGTCTCATACATCCAGATACTCTGCAATTGCTTAGAGGTCAGTACCATGCTGCTGGCTCTCTATCTCAATAAACGCGGCTATTTGAAAGGTGCCACCTTTACCTTCCTTAGCAGTGCTATATTTAGTACGGTGATCACGGCGCATATGCTCTCTCAGGCTGACCCTATTCTCATTTTCTGGTTGTGGACCCCGCTAGCTCTTCCGCTAGGAGTGGCCGGGCTCTTTTTACCTTTTTGGGCGCCGCTTTTGTTGGCCATCATTGAATGCGTCTTCATGTTTGCCTATATCCTCTTTATACGCCATGTTCAAATCGTGCATCTGCTCTCGGGGCCTGAACAATCCAGTTTTCTCATCTATATTTGTATGCTCATTATTACCAGTGCCATCCTGGGAGCAGTTTTTGCGTCGACGCTCAACAGAGCCGTGTCACAGGCGGACCGCGCCGTCGAATTGGAATACATCCATGCGGCCCTGACAGATGCCTATGCCCAGGTCGAACGACTGGCAACCATCGATCCGATTACGAATCTCCTCAACCATCGTGCGTTCAATGAGCACCTGAGCACATTGGAATTGACGGACCGGCCAGAACGCTTCCTGGGCATTATCTTTATCGATCTCGATCACTTCAAAGCGATTAACGACGCCTGGGGACACAAAGTGGGGGATGATGTCCTCTTGCATCTGGCCACCTGTCTTCTGCAAGGGGTACGCACGATGGATATCGTGGCTCGCTACGGGGGAGAAGAGTTTATCGTCATGCTGCCAGATAGCGATGTTTTCAGTACTCAACAGGTTGCTGAGCGTGTCCGCGTGCTGGTGGCGGCGACCCCTTTTCGGCTCGCTGATGGTCAGGCCATTCCCCTGACTTTGAGTGCCGGTGTAGCGGTTTTTCCTGGTCATGGCGTGGATAGCGGCGAAATTATTCAGGCTGCTGATACTGCCATGTATCAAGCGAAACATGCCGGGCGCAACCAGGTCTGCATCGCCTCAACACTTGAAGGTGCTGCTCGCGCGGAAGACCTGTTCCCGCTGGCTCTGTGAAGGCAGGAGACGTGCCAAAACTTATACCCCTACCTCTCTTGTATCCAGTCTTCGCCCTGCCCGACGTTTATGCATCACTTTCTGCCTGCCAGATGTGGACCGTTTTGTCGTTACTCGCGGAGGCGATGCGTGTACCATCATTGGACCAGGTAACCGATGTCACCCAATCAGTGTGTCCGTGGTAGGTATAGATGTGTTTGCCGGTCGCTGCTTCCCAGATGCGTGCAGTTCTATCGTTGGAGGCGGTAGCAATGACTGCCCCGTTGGGAGACCAGGCAACGCCTCTGACAGAATCAGTATGCCCGTGATAGGTCTTCACCGGTGTCTTGCCGAAAAGATCCCAGATCTGTACTGTATGATCGGTATGAGTTGAAGCAAGGTAGCGGCTATCGGGAGACCAGGCAAGAGAGCTTGACCATTCTGAGCGGAAACGATACTTCGCAGCAATGTCTCCCGTTACTGTGTTCCAGACACGGATGGTCTTATCTCCGCATGAGGCGGCAAGCTGGATTCCATCAGGGGACCAGGCGAGAGAGAGGACTGAGAAATTGGGTAGCATGCCGTAGCGAGCTGCATAGCGTGTAAGCGTTTGACCGGTATCCGCATCCCACAAATGAATAGTTTTGTCAAAACCTGAACTGCTACACGCTGAAGCGATCTGTTTCCCAGAGGGAGACCAGGCAACGGCATACACACTTGGCGCCACACCAGAACCAGCATGTCCTTTATAGAGGGTGAGTGTCTGGCCTGTTGTGGCATTCCATACGTACACAGTCGAACCGTCACCGGCTGAAGCAATGCGCAGGCCTTCTGGAGACCAGGCGGCAGCATAGATCTTTGCCTGGAGGTTGATCTGGTTGAGCAAGCGGGTATGGCCATGGTAGGTCACAAGCGATCTTCCGCTCTCTGACTCCCAAATGCGTACTGTCCCATCTGCCCCCGCAGAGGCAATTTGGCTACCGTCCGGCTCCCAGGCGACGGCCAGGACCCAGCCCGCGTGTTCATGGTAGCGGCGCAGGAGTGTTCCTTGTGTATGGCGAGGGGCAGGATTTCTTGTATTGTCTGGTGCCGGGGGTCTAGAAATGTTAGAAGCCTCTTCAGTAAATCCCCCTTGCTTGAGCACATGGAGTATAAAACGTGTTGCATTCTCGGCGGCTAGTTGTTGGCGGGCGTTCTTGTCCTGGGCCTTGTTGCCATCGGCCCAATCGCAGATCGCCTTGATGACAATCCAATCCGTCCTTCTTCGTTGCGCTGTCGAGTAGAGGCCAATGCCCTCCATTTCTCCGCCCAGCGCCTCAGGCTCGAATGCGCGCAATTGCTCTCGATAATCCAGGTTATCAATGAGTTTATCTCCCGAAAGGAGGAGTCCAAATGCTACTTTTGGT
>JBDTHH010000419.1:0-4070 GCA_039937055.1 Ktedonobacteraceae bacterium
GGGTGATGTCCTCTCTTCAGGAAATGTTTATACTCAACATAATAGGGGGACAATCTTCCACATATTAAATAGGTATAATTGTATGTATGAAGGAGAAAAAGGGTATGCCGGAATCACAGCAAAGAACTGAAAATGATGTGCTGACTTTGCCTGATTTTAGCGATAACGATACCGAATTTCTGGATGCGCAGGCTGTAGCGGCCAGGAAGAGAGGGAGACGGCGTTGGATCGTCGTCCTGGCTATTGTGTTGCTAGTAGTCGTGCTGGGCGCTATAATTCTGGTAGCGTTACGGGGGGGTAGGTCGCGTGTGGCGTATCAGACGCAGCCGGCGAGCCAGGGGAATCTCTCGTTGGCGGTCACCGCAACGGGGCCGGTGCAAGGTACTATTTATGGTGTCAGCTTTCCGACGACAGGCAAGATCAGCCAGATCAATGTCAAGGTAGGGCAGCATGTGCATGCGGGCGATGTGCTTGCGCGGCTCGACCCTACCTCGCTGCAGGACGCGGTGAACCAGGCGCAGGCGACCGTCAACGCCGATCAGACGAGCTTGAATGACGCCGAGAACAACCAGAGCAGAGTCACATCGCAATCGTCGGCGCAGATCGCGGTAGCTCGTGACCAGGAAAAGCAGGCGCTGAATAATTGTGATAATCCGCCGAAGGGCACGACGGCGCCGCCTCACTGCGAGGACCTGGCGCGCAACCAGTATACGCAGGCGGTGCGGCAGGCGGCCACGCAGAATTCATCGGCGCAGTCGCAGGTGAATAGCGCCCAGAGCCAGTTGAACACGGCCCAGACCCAGCTTAATACGGCGCAGCATAACATGAATAACGCTACTCTGACCGCTCCACACGACGGAGTAGTGGCGGCGGTCAATGGCACGGTCGGTGGTAACCCTGGCTCCGGCAGTAGTGGTAGCAGCGGTAGCAGCGGCGGCGGCACGACCTCCTCGGCGAGCGCCGGCAGTTTTATCCAGATCGTAGACCTGTCGGCCCTGCAAGTATCAACGAACGTCAATGAGGCAGACATTGGCAGTGTCAGCATAGGGCAGAAGGCACAGTTCACCGTCAGCGCCTACGGCAGCCAGGCATTTAACGGCACCGTCAGCGCCGTTTCGCCGCTGGGCCAGAGTGCCTCCAATGTCGTCACCTACTCGGTGCTGATGGATGTTGATATGAGCACGCTGCACGGTGCGAGTCTCCTGCCGGGGATGACCGCCAATGTCACAATCACGACCACGCAGCGCCTGGATGTGTTGCTGATACCCGTGGAGGCGGTGAATTTCGCGCGCACAACGGCGGCTCAAACGACTTCAAGCGGCGCGAATGTCATCAGTCCTGCCCAGATAGCTGATGCCCTGGCGCGTGCGCGACAGATGTCGCTTGACTTACAGGCATCAAAGCCTGATCTTATCAAAGACCAGCCCACGCCAGCCTATGTGCTTGAACGGGCGCAGAACCAGTGGATTGTCAAGCCCGTCGTGCTGGGCCTCACAGATGGTACCTCCTACGAAGTGCTCGCCGGGCTGAACACGGGCGAACTCATCGTCGTTGGCACGCAGAGTAGCACACCCGCCGTCCCGGGTGGTGGCGGCGGTGGAGGGGCGCCCGGCGGCTTTATCCGGCCAGGGTCGGCCCCATCCGCGTAGGGACCCGGCTTGCCGCGTCCGTGGGGGCTCCCTGGCCGCGCAGCGTGGCTGCTCTGCCAAGGTTCATTGCACGGGCAAGCCGGATCCCTACGTGAGAGAGAGGATCGCGTTCGGGGCGGTGGATAGAGCAAAAAGAGACGGGAGTATAGATATAGTATGTTCAATAATAGTCAGCAGACACCCAGAGATGGTGAGCTGTCTCCATCATCTCCGGGGGGCGAACTGCCACAGATTCACACGCAGGCTACCACGCCGGTGCCGGCTATTCCCGCTGTGAGCGGGAACGTCCAGGAGCATGGCGATAACGCACAGATGCGTCTACTTGCCACTGTACCCGCCGCGCAGTCAGGTGGCGCGCCGGTAATTGCCGTGCGCAACCTCAGCAAGACCTACCACCTGGGTGACACGCTTGTGCGCGCCCTGCGTGGGGTCTCGCTTGATGTACGGCGTGGGGAGTTCGTCGCCGTCATGGGACCATCGGGATCGGGCAAGACCACCTTTATGAACCTTATCGGTTGCCTGGATCGCCCGGACGGCGGCGACTACCGGCTCGTCGGTCGCTCCGTCAGTGGCATGTCTCCTGACGAACTGGCGGATGTGCGCAACCACCTTATCGGTTTCGTCTTCCAGGGCTTCAACTTGCTCAACCGCGCCACTGCCTTGAAAAATGTCACTCTGCCGCTGATGTACGCGGGGGTAGGCAGGTATGAACAGGACCTGCGCGCGCGCAAGGCCCTGCACCTGGTCGGGCTGGGGGAGCGCCTCCATCACCGGCCCGCACAGTTGTCCGGTGGACAGCAGCAGCGTGTGGCCATCGCGCGTGCCCTGGTGAACGGCCCGGCTCTGTTGCTGGCCGATGAGCCTACCGGGAACCTGGACAGCCGGACCAGTGTCGAGATTATGGGGGTGTTACAGGCCTTGAACATGCGCGGCCTGACCATCGTGCTCGTCACCCACGAGCCGGATATCGCGGCCTATACCAGGCGCCAGGTGGTTTTCCGCGATGGTCGCATCGTGCATGATGAGCCGGTTGCCGCTCCTCGCTCCGCGCAGAGCGAGCTGGCACGCCTGATGAACGAGCACGCCAGCACGACCAATGTCCATGTTATGGAGGAGAAGCCATGAGCCGGGTACCACAAACGATGCCCAGGAGCGGCACCGGTCTGCCCGCTCCTACCACTAAAAAAACGGGGCCACACCTGCGTGGCGGGCTGATTGGGGCCAATTTTACCAGCGCGCTGGAGTCGCTCTGGTCTAACCGGATGCGCTCGCTGTTAACCACGCTGGGCGTGATCATCGGCGTAGCGGCCGTCATCGCTTCCGTGACACTCACGTCGGGGGCCAGCGCGCTCATCAATTCGCGGCTCAACACGCTGGGCACCAATTCTCTGACGATCTACCCCGGCGCGCCGAACAGCGGGGGCGCAACTGGTGCCGTGGGCGGGGAGCAGACGCTGACGCAGGCGGATGCCGATACCCTGGTGAAGGTACCCCATGCCTCCGAGGTCAGCCCTGTGCTCTCCACGGCCGCGCAGGTTGTCTACGGTAGCCAGAACTGGAACACCCGCGTCCAGGGCGTCTATCCCGCCTATCAGATCATTCAAGGCTGGTCGATTGCTCAGGGCGAGTGGTTTAGTGACCGTGACGAACAGGCAGGCAAACCCGTTGTCGTACTCGGGCAGACGGTTGCCAGCAATCTCTTTGACGCGACCGCGACCAATCCTCTTGGGCAGACGATTCGCATTCGCAACCAGTTCTTCCGCGTGGTTGGTGTGCTCCAATCCAAGGGCGCGCTGGGCTCCTTTAACCAGGATGACATCGTCTTTGTACCCTTTAGCGCGGCCCTCACGCGCCTCAAGAACACCCCCTTTGTGGATCAAATCCAGGTGCAGGTGGATACGGCCGACAATGTAGACCCGGTGCAGCAGAACATCACGGTGATCTTGCGGCAGCGCCACCGCATTGCGAATAATGGTACTAGCGATTTCCTGATCCGCAGCTCCAACCAGCTTGTGCAGACGGCGCAGCAGGCTACTGCGACGCTCACCCTGCTCCTGGTGGGCATCGCCGGCATCTCGCTGACCGTGGGCGGGATCGGCATTATGAACATCATGCTCGTCTCAGTGACGGAGCGTACGCGGGAGATCGGCATTCGCATGGCCATCGGTGCGCGGCGGCAGGATATCCGCAACCAGTTCTTGATCGAGGCTGTGACGCTCAGTTGCCTGGGCGGCGCGATAGGCATCAGCCTGGGCCTGCTCTTCGGCTTCGCCATCACATCGGTCTTTGGTCTCCCGTTCGCGCCAAGCACGCTCTCCATCTTGCTGGCCTTCGGGGTGGCCGCGTTCGTCGGCATCACCTTTGGCTTCTACCCGGCGGTGCGCGCCGCGCGGCTCGACCCGATTGTGGCGCTGCGTACGG
>JBDTHH010000420.1:0-5093 GCA_039937055.1 Ktedonobacteraceae bacterium
CCGCCGCCTCAGTTGGCGCACCAGTTGGAGAACGGCACGGTCCAGTTCGACCGGGGGTGTGTTTCTTGTACTCTCCGCAATCGCTTGCCCCGCGTCTTCGGCTGCCGCCGGTGAATCTACACTGGCGTCCGCGCGGGCCAGCAGTAGTAGCTCCTCTACCAATCCGGCGAGCCGCAACGTCTCTCCATGTACATCAGCCAGCATCGTGCGACGCTCCTGTGGGGGCAGTTCATCGAAATGGCGTTGCAAGAAGGTCAGGTTCCCCTGGATAGTAGTGAGAGGGGCGCGCAGTTCGTGCGAGGCGTCAGCAACAAAACGACGCTGGACCTGTGTGGCACTTTCGAGTGACGCGAGCATCTCGTTGAAGGCCTTCACGACCTGGGCCAGCTCGTCATGCCCTTTAGGATGGGGTACACGCCGGCTCAGATTACCCAGGCGCGTGCCTCGCGCTGTAGAGGTGGCAATGGAACGGGCCGCCTCTACCAGTTCCGAAAGGGGGTGCAGCACTCGCGCCGCGATGAGCCAGCTCGCAAGCAGCGTTCCCGCCAACGTCGCAACTCCGGAGAGCAACAGCAGAGCGCGCAGCAACAGCAGCGTCGCATCGACATCGGCGAGCGACTTCGCGACCAGCAACGTGCCGATGACCGGCCCATTGCCCATTGGCACCCCGCTGGCATTGCCGCTTATCCCATGAACCGGTGCGCGGACGGGAAGTGCCTCCACACGCACATGTTGGCCATCCACTACCGCGTCGTACAGCATAGATGGTTGACCTGCTAGCACGGCACGAGCTGTGCCATTGCCGAGGGGTATGCGAGTGCTATTCGTCGAAAGATAGCGTACCTGACCTTGCATGTCCAGTACCTCAACCACCACACCGGGATCACGGTACGTATCGACAACACGCATTGTCAGTTGAGGCGGCCAGTGCGGTGGCGTAGCCTTCAGGTCAGCGAGCACATCGACCATCGCGACACGGGCCTCTGTATGAACTGCACTGTTTACACTCGTATCGATGGCATTGGTTGTCAGGAGCAAAAACAGAAGAGCAAAGAAACCCAGGGCTACGGCAATAAGCGAGCCGTACCAGAGGATCAACCGGAGTCGGAGTGAACGGGGGAGAGGGCGCTTCGGCTGCACTCCCTTGCTTGTCAGCATGTTCGTTGTTTTCATGGTGATGCTCACTATCGAAAGCCATGACTCGTGTGTTTCATTGTGTATGGGAGTATAGCACAGAAGCGCGCAATGCTGCGCACCCCGGTCCGCGTAGGGGCGCTGGCCTGCGCCCTGTTCCAAGGCCGACATCTCTCTCCCTCTGTCGGATCTCTCCCTATTTAGTATCAACCAATGGGCAAGCCATCGCCCCTACGGAGTCGCCGCTCGCTTCCTGGCATTGACTTAAGTTCACGCCTATGTGGCTTGCCTCGCCCCTACGCGGATCGGGGTGCGCCTGCGACTCTTAAATAGCCCTATCCAAAAAGAACAGAAATTCGCATCTTTGCCTCAGATATGATATACTATAAGAAACGGGAACCGTCTTGTCCGCTTGAGGCGTCGATGGGCGTGGCAGGTTGGCATGGCGAGGCCAGCTCTATTGATTCTCAAAAAACGCCTGCACGGAGCCGTCCATATACGCAGGTTATCATCTCAACTCTCTATCGCCTCCTGGCTATGCCTGATTTTTCTGTGAGGATGCTTTCTATGGAACTTGGCAATATCAAGGTCGTTAGTATCGTCGAGCAGATGACGAGCGCCTATCTTGACTACTCTATGAGCGTGATTGTCAGTCGCGCGCTCCCGGATGTACGCGATGGCTTTAAACCTGTGCATCGCCGTATATTATATGCTATGGACCAGATGGGCCTGCAATCGTCGAAGACCTTCCGCAAGAGCGCGGGTACCGTAGGTGAGGTGCTGAAGCTCTACCATCCCCACGGCGATGTGGCCGTCTATGATAGCCTTGTGCGTATGGCCCAGCCCTGGTCTATGCGCTACCCGCTTGTCCTGGGGCAGGGGAACTTTGGTTCGCAAGACGACGATCCCCCAGCAGCCATGAGATACACCGAGGCCAAGATGGCCGCCATCGCCGACGAGATGCTGCGCGATATCGACAAAGATACCGTCGATTTTAAGCCCAACTATGATAACCAGGCCACCGAGCCTATCGTTATGCCTGCGCGCCTGCCCAACTTGCTCCTCAATGGCTCTACAGGCATCGCCGTCGGCATGGCCACCAATATCCCCCCTCACAATCTGGTCGAGGTCTGCAACGGCATCATCTACCTTGTCGATAACCCTGAGGCCACCACTGAAGAACTCTCGCGCATCATTCGCGGTCCCGATTTCCCGACTGGGGGCATCATCCAGGGGCGCGAGGGTATCCGCAATATGTATGCCAATGGGCGCGGACGCGTTGTGGTGCGCGCGCGTACCCATTTTGAGGAGGGCGAGCGCGCCAAGGTGACGATCATCGTCACCGAGCTGCCCTATCAGGTGAACAAGGCCGACCTGGTGAAGAAGATCGCGGAGCTGGCGCGCGATAAGAAGATCGAGGGCATCAGTGAGGTGCGCGACGAGTCCGATCGCCAGGGGATGCGCATGGTTATTGAACTGAAGCGCGACGCCTCCCCGCCCAGCGTGCTCAACTCGCTGTACAAATACACGGCCATGCAGAGTGCGTTCAATGCTAACATGCTCGCGCTGGTCGAGCAGCAGCCGCGCATCCTGACGCTCAAGGCCTTTCTGCAATACTACATCAATCATCGCGAGACGGTGATCACGCGCCGCACGCGTTACGAACTGGCAAAGGCGGAGGCGCGCAAACACATCCTTGAGGGCCTGAAGATCGCCCTCGATCACCTGGATGCCCTCATCTCGACGATCCGCCAGTCGCGTTCTACTGGGATCGCGCTGGTGCGCGAAGTGCAGCAGCTCTTCACGCTGTCAGAAGAGCAGGCCAGGGCTATCCTGGAGATGCGCCTGGCCCAACTGGGCGCCCTGGAACGCCAGAAGGTCGATGATGAGCTGGCGGTCGTGCAGAAAAATATCGACTACTACCTTCTGCTGCTCTCCGACATCGGCGAGATTCGCCGGCTGATTAAAGAGGACCTGGAGGAACTCAAGACCAAGTATGGCGATCCACGCCGCACGGATATCCAGGAGGCCGAGATCGGCGATTTCACCGAGGAAGACCTGATCGCTAACGATGAGGTGGTGGTGACGCTGACGGAGAAGGGCTACATCAAACGCCTGCCCTCCAACACCTATCGCGCCCAGCGCCGGGGCGGCAAGGGCATCACCGGCATGGTCACGCGCGAGGATGATACAGTGCGCCACCTGCTGGTCACCCATAACCACGACTCTCTGCTCTTTTTCACCGACAAGGGCCGCGTCTTCCAACTGCGGGTCTACGAGCTGCCCGATGTGAGCCGCACGGCCAAGGGCGAACATATCATCAACCTGATCTCTATCGAGCAACGTGAGCGCGTTACTGCCATTGTGAGCGTCTCCAAAGGCGTCAGCCGCGACTTTATGATCGTCGCCACCAGGAAGGGCGAGGTCAAGAAGACGGTGATGGATGAGTTTGAGGTGGTGCGCCGCCAGGGCCTGATCGCTATGGACCTGGAAGAGGACGATATGCTCATCGGCGCGAAACTGGCCCACGCCGACGACGATATCCTGCTGATCAGTGCCCAGGGAAAAGCCATCCGCTTTACGGTCAAAGAGCTGCGTTCAGCCTCGCGCACCAGCGGCGGCGTGCGTGGCATCCGCCTGAGCAAGGGCGACCAGATGGTCTCGCTGAACCTCACGCCCAGGGACAGCGAACTGCTGGCGGTGACCGAGCGCGGCTACGGCAAGCGCACGCCCATCGATGACTACCCGCTGCATAATCGCGGCGGCAATGGTGTGCTTACCGCGAAGATCACTGAGAAGACTGGCCCTGTCGCCACGGCGCGCATCATCACGGAGCAGGATAACGACCTGATGATTATTACCGCCGCCGGTGTGGTTATTCGTACCGACGTAAGCAGTGTTCGCTGTTCTGGACGCGATACCCAGGGTTCGCGCCTGATGTCCATCGCTGAAGGCGATACCGTGGTGGCAGTAGCCACGACGAACGGCAAGAAGGCTGAGGATGTGCTTGAGGACGAGTCCGATGGCGAGTCTATACCAGGCATGGAAGAGATGGAAGCGCTGGAAACAGGTGGAGAGGATAAGCCTGTTTCCGGCGTAGAGGAGCTAGAAGCGCAAGAGATGGGCGAAGGCGATGAGGGCGTGTAGCAGTACACCCTCGTCTCCTTCTCTTGTGCCTCAATGTACTCCTCCGACGATGCGTGAACGTGGACCGGGGTAGCATCTGTCTCTGCACATGACTTCAGCTCATGTGAAATATCTTTACCCCGGTCTCACTATGAAGAGGACGGCCCTCGCGTACTCTCTGAGCAGCCATGTGGTCCTTATGCACCTCCAGCATGATTAGTGGGAAGGTGCGATGAAACTCTGCCTGAAGTGCCTCCGCTTTTTCTTCAGAGAGCGTTGCCCGCCGCTCATAAGCATAGGCCAGCATCTCACGTTTCTCTTCTTCCGGCAGCTTGCTCAGGAGGAGGTAGGCCAGGACGAATTCGGGCTTGCCCCGTTGGGCATAGGCGCGCGCGCATTCAGGACAATCAGCGCCCTGTGCTAGTTTCTCGCGCGCGTGTGTTGTAAAAACTTCTTTGAGGGTTGGACCATACAATTCCGCAAATATATCGCCCATGGTAGCACTCCTTACAGGAACAGCTCTTGCAGTCGCCCAACTAAGATCACCAATACATACGTTTAAGGGCATCTTGCCTTACACAGTAAAGGTACTATCCTCTCTCTTATCATAGTAGCATACCGCATACTATCGTGTACAGGGAATCTGGTCACAAACCAATCACGCAGGTAATTGCTGAGCTAAATGCGTATGCTGTAGAATACGTAGATCATAAGTTGGGGAAGATGGGAGCGGGCGCTTATGCCGTCCTACGCTCCTCGCGATGCCACTTGCGAGCGTACACAAATAGCTCGCGAAACGCGCGCGCGATGACGGCCGGTTTGGCCCCTGTGGC
>JBDTHH010000421.1:0-5143 GCA_039937055.1 Ktedonobacteraceae bacterium
AAGGGTGTGCTGGACATCTGGGATAATTATGGTAACCACCTGTATCACTTCGATCCCGCTCATCCCGAAGGGGGCGGCCGCGTGTTCAGCCCGCAAATCTCCTATCTGATGACTTCTGTGCTCTCAGACGAGCCTGCGCGTGCGAGAGAATTTGGTCCTATTCATACGCTCTCCATGTTGGACTGGCAAAACAGCGATGGACAACAGCACGCGGTTGCCGCGAAGACCGGTACAACCGATAACTTCAAAGATAACTGGACCGTTGGCTATACACCTGACGTGGTCGTGGGCACGTGGTCGGGCAACGCGAATGGCGCGGTATTCTATAAAGGCGTGATCGGTATCACGGGCGCCGCTCCCATCTGGCATAGCGTCATCGAACGCGCCATGGGCGGCTGCAATAAAGACGGCGCCGGCATCCCCTGCGGCAATTACCACTCCCCCTACCACGATCACGTATTCATTAAGCCAGCCGGTGTCCAGAAGGTCTGCACCTCAGCGGCAACCGGGCTCCTGGGCAGCGGCAATTGCGATTTCATGCTCGACGATGAGACCCCCCGGCAGGGAGGCAACAATAACAACAACAATAATGGCAACCCCGGCCATTGATTGCCTGGGGATGGTGGACAAGCCCACGCGGGCTTGTCCACCATCCCCACCTTTCTCTCCCCCTCTTGACAATCTCCTTCGCCGAGTGCTATTCTTTACTTGCAGTCGCATGTGATGACTGCTAGCAATCAGACGTGTCGTCATAACATCGTGCCAGGTCGGAAGGGCTCGTGACGGAGATGACCATACCACTGAGTTCGCGTAAACAACAAATTCTACGCGCGCTCGTTGAAGAATACATCTATACGGCTACACCTGTGGCATCCGAGACCCTGGTTCGTAAGTACGGGTTTGGCTACAGTTCCGCGACCGTCCGGCATGAACTGGCTGGTCTGGAAGAGGCGAAGTTGATCTACCAACCCCATACGTCAGCCGGGCGCGTGCCCACCGACCTGGGGTATCGCTACTTTGTGGAGCATCTGATGCAGGAGTCCGCGCTCTCTCTCGACGAACAGCGTCTGATCCGGCACCAGTTCTACCAGGTGCAGGATCAACTGGACCAGTGGGTACGCCTCACCGCTTCGGTGATGGCTCGCCTGCTACATAGCGCGGCAGTGATGACGCCGCCCCGCGCCAACCAGGGCCAACTGAAGCATTTCGAGGTGCTCTCGGTCTCAGATCTCTCGGCTCACCTGGTACTGGTACTGGCAGATGGTACAGTGATGCAGCAGCGCCTCTTGCTGGAGGCCCCCTTGCAGCAGGAAGAACTGAGCGCGGTCTCTGTGCGCCTGAACCAGTTGTTTCAGCAGAAAAGCGCCGACGAAGTAGCCACGCTTTTACGTACGCATGACCTTCAATCAGTGGAGCGCCTGGTCGGCACCACCATTGTGCATATATTGGAGCAGCACGGCAACCCGCTGGGCGATATCTTCTACCGCGAAGGCGTCGCCAATATCCTTGAGCAGCCCGAATATAGCCGCATGGGACCCGAAGAAGCGCGTAGCGAGCGTGTGCGCAAGGTGATAGAGGTTCTCGAAGAGAATCGCTTCCTGCCGGTCGTGGCCTCGCAATTGCGTCACTCCGATGGCGTTCAGGTGATTATCGGCGGCGAGAACGAGTGGGATGAGATGAAGGATGTCAGCCTCGTGGTTGCTCGTTATGGGCAGGAAGGCAAGATCGGCGGCTTGCTTGGCGTCATCGGCCCAACTCGCATGCAATATGGGCGCGCCATCGCTGTCGTCCGCTACATGGCACGTATGATGGATGAACTGCTCGCCGAGGTCTACAGATTTTGAGGGGGCAGCCCGATCATATGAGCATACAGAAACATACTATCACAACTCATTACTTCATTTAGGAGGCAACTGTGCCAAAGGTTATTGGAATCGATCTCGGAACAACGAACTCGTGCGTGGCAGTGATGGAAGGTGGCGAGCCTGTCGTGATCCCGAACGCGGAAGGGGCCCGCACGACACCCTCGATTGTCGCGATGAACAAAAGCGGCGAACGCCTGGTCGGCGAAGTGGCGAAGCGCCAGGCAATCACGAATCCCGAAAATACGGTCTCTTCTATCAAGCGCTTTATGGGTCGCAAGTACGATGATACCGAAGTGGATCGCGACCGTCGCCTGATGCCCTATAAGGTTGTGCGTGCCGGCAACGGCGATGCCTGGGTAGAGATCCAGGGCAAGCAGTATAGCCCACCTGAGATCTCGGCCATGATCCTGCAAAAGCTGAAGGCCGACGCCGAGGCGTATCTTGGTGAGCGCGTCACTCAGGCCGTGATTACTGTCCCGGCCTACTTCAACGATGCCCAGCGCCAGGCCACCAGGGATGCCGGGCGCATCGCCGGCCTCGATGTGCTACGTATCATCAACGAGCCAACCGCCGCGTCGCTGGCCTATGGCCTGGATAAGAAGAAGGATGAGCGCATCGCCGTCTATGACCTTGGTGGCGGCACCTTCGATATCTCGATCCTCGAACTGGGCGACGGCGTCTTCGAGGTGAAGAGCACCAACGGCGATACCCACCTGGGCGGCGATGACTTCGACCAGCGCGTGATGAACTGGCTGGCCGATGAGTTCCGCAAAGAATCCGGCATCGATCTGCGCCAGGACCGCATGGCCCTCCAGCGTCTGAAAGAGGCCGCCGAGAAGGCCAAGAAGGAACTCTCCAGTTCGATGCAGACCGAGGTAAACCTGCCCTTTATTACGGCGGATGCCAGCGGCCCCAAACACCTCACCATGCAACTCACACGCTCAAAGCTGGAGCAACTGGTCGAGGACCTGGTTGAGCGCTCGCGCGGCCCTGTGATGAGTGCGCTCTCCGACGCCAGCGTGCGCCCCGGCGATATCAACGAAGTGGTCCTCGTCGGCGGTCAGACCCGCATGCCCGCTGTGCAGACCATGGTGCGCCGCATCTTTGATCGCGATCCCCACCGTGGCGTGAACCCCGATGAGGTGGTGGCGGTCGGCGCGGCGATCCAGGCCGGCGTACTGACCGGCGATGTGAAAGATGTGCTGCTGCTCGATGTGACTCCGCTCTCGCTGGGTATCGAGACCCTGGGCGGCGTCTTCACACGCCTGATCGAGCGCAACACCACCATCCCCACTCAGAAGGGCCAGGTCTTCTCTACTGCCAGCGACAGCCAACCAAGCGTGGAGATCAATGTCCTGCAGGGTGAGCGTGAGTTCGCCAAGGACAACCGCTCGCTGGGCAACTTTATCCTCGATGGTATTCCGCCCGCCCCGCGCGGTGTGCCCCAGGTCGAGGTGACCTTCGATATCGACGCCAACGGCATCGTGAATGTCTCGGCCCGCGATAAGGGCACCGGCCGCGAGCAGAAGATTACGATTGTGGCCTCCAGCGGCCTCTCGAAGGATCAGATCAACAATATGGTGCGCGACGCCGAGTCCCACGCGGCCGACGATAAACGCCGCAAGGAAGAGGTGGAGGAGCGCAATCTGGCCGATAGCGCGGCCTATCGCGCCGAAAAGAGCCTCGCCGACCTCGGAGATAAGATTACTTCCGAGCAGAAAGGCGAGCTTGATGTGAAGATCGCCGATGTGCGTGCCTCGTTGGCGACCGATGATGTCGCTCGCATTAAGGCGGCCCGCGAAGCCCTTGAACAGAGCTTCCACCGCATCAGCGAGGCGATCTATCGCCAGGCGGGCACAGGCGCCCCCGGCGGCAACCCGGACTTCGGCGGCGGTACTCCTCCCAACAACGAGGAACAGGCCGAGCCTGGTCCGCACGATGATACTATCGAGGGTGAGTACAAAGAAATGTAGTCCTGTGGGAGCGTATGAATGTACCATGGTATATTGCATATGCTCCTACTTTTCGTTATACTCTTGCGTATACTTACTATACTGTAGAGGCGGCGGTTCACTCCGCCGCGCAATATCACGTAGGGACAACGGCTTGCTTAGCGTATCGTAGGGGCGATGGCTTACCTCGCCCGGCACCATTCTATGGAATGGTGGAGTCAGGCTTTACTGTTTTTCACTCTAAAGGACCTATTGATGGCCGCCAGTAAAAGAGATTATTATGAAATCCTGGGTGTCTCTCGCAACGCGAACGAGGACGAGATAAAAAAATCGTTTCGCCGCCTTGCCAAGCAATATCACCCAGATGCCAACAAAGAGGTGGGAGCGGAAGCCCGCTTTATAGAAATCAATGAGGCCTACGAGGTCCTGAGCGACTCGCAGAAGCGCGCTGCCTATGATCGCTATGGACACGCTGGACTCGGAGCCGGTGTAGGCGCCGGTTTCAACGATTTCAGCGGTTTTAGCAGCATCAATGATATCTTCGAGACGTTCTTTGCCGGGGCGGCTGGCACCCAGCGGCGCTCCGGCGCGCAGCGTGGCGCCGATATCCGCTACGACCTGACCATCACGTTCGAGGAGGCCGTCTTTGGCTGCCAGAAGGAGATCGAGCTCCCGCGCTGGGAGACCTGCGGCAGTTGTCGTGGCAGCGGCGCCCAGCCCGGTACCTCCACGGCTCGCTGCGCCGCCTGCCAGGGCACAGGCGAGATCCGGCGCGTGCAGCAGTCCATCTTCGGGCAGTTCGTCAATGTGACGATGTGCGAGCGCTGCCGGGGCGAGGGCCGCGTGATTACCACCCCCTGCGAGAAATGCCGCGGCCAGGGTCGCGTGCGCAACAATCGCCGCGTGGTCGTGAATATCCCGGCCGGGGTGGACGATGGCATCAATGTACGCGTGACCGGCGAGGGCGAGGTCAGCGCGCGCGGCGGCACTCCGGGCAATCTCTATGTCATTCTCACGGTCAAGCCGCACCCGTTCTTCAAACGCCAGGGCAACGATATCATCTACGAGTTGCCTATCAGCTTCGCGCAGGCGGCCCTCGGCGACGAGGTCGAGGTGCCCACGGTAGATAACAAGACGACGATGCTCAAGGTCCCGCCCGGCACTCAGAGCGGGCGCTCCTTCCGCCTCAAAGGCATGGGCGTCCCGGTCGTCCACAGTAGCGCGCGCGGCGATCAGCACGTGGCCGTGAAAGTGGTGACCCCCACGAAGCTGACGCCGGAGATGACACGCCTGCTCGAAGAGTTCGCGCGCCTCGAACGCGAGCAG
>JBDTHH010000422.1:0-10015 GCA_039937055.1 Ktedonobacteraceae bacterium
CGAAGAGCTGTGTGCTGGAAGCACACGTACGGCTGACCTAGTTCTCGGTCGGCTGGCGCTTCGCTGCCGTCGCGATGTTGCGCAGCATGCCGCCGAAGATCACTGCGTGAAACGGCTTGATCGACCAGCAGCGCCTGCGTACCGGCTGGATTGAGGACGACGAGTGGGAGCGCATCGTCGCGGCGATGGGCACGCTCTCAGCGGCGAATATCTGGATCGACGACACCGCTGGCATCTCCACCACCGAGATGCGCAGCAAGGCCCGCCGCTTGCAGGCCGAACATGGCGTTGATCTGATTATCGTGGATTATCTACAATTGATGCAATCCACACCCAACGGCACCCGGCGCAACGAGAACCGCGTGCAGGAGATTTCGGAGATTAGCCGCAACCTCAAAGGTCTGGCTCGCGAGCTAGATGTGCCGGTGTTGGCACTTGCGCAGTTGTCGCGCGCCGTTGAGAGCAGGCAGTCGAAGGTGCCACAGTTGTCAGACTTGAGGGAAAGCGGTTGTATTACCGGGGATACGCAGGTTTATCTTCCTGATACAGGGACCTATCTCCCAATCGAACAACTGGTCGGGCAAAGAGGCCTGCGCGTACTTGCTCTCAATACTGAGACCTGGCAGTTGGAGCCGCGCCCCGTGAGTAACGCTTTTGCCACGGGACATAAGCCAGTCTACCGGCTGACCACGCGCCTGGGACGTACAGTTCGCGCCACGGCGAATCACCAATTCTTAACCATGCGCGGTTGGCTGAGGCTGGATGCCCTTGCTCAAGGGGAGAGGCTGGCTATGCCGCGCAAGCTGTCGGGTCCTACGCAAGCTAGTATGAGCGGTGCTGAACTGGCGCTGCTCGGTCATCTCATCGGCGACGGCTGTACCTTGCCACATCATGCTATTCAATATACTACTCATGAACTTGAGCTGGCTGAAACTGTCGCAGATCTCGCCATCACCATCTTCGGCGACGCAGTTATACCACGTATTCAGCAGGAGCGGGGATGGTATCAGGTCTACCTAGCTGCGAGCCAACGGCTTACTCATGGTGTGCGCAATCCCATCGCTGAATGGTTAACTAAGTTAGGAGTATTTGGTCTACGTTCATTTGAAAAACGTGTACCCGAACAAGTCTTTGCGCAACCAGTTGAGGGCATCGCGCGTTTTCTACGTCATCTGTGGTCTACTGACGGCTGCATCAACTTGAGCATTGGTAAAAAACATTATGCTAACATCTATTATGCTTCAAGTAGTGCTGAATTGGCCCGAAATGTGCAATCACTTTTGCTGCGTATAGGCATCAACGCAACGCTATCAAGGCATCCGCAGATCAAGAAGGGACGAGATCAGCATCATGTAACTGTTAGCGGAAAAGAAGAGATCGAACGTTTTATTACGCAAATAGGCGCATTAAGTCAGAAAAAACTTGTACATCAGGCAGCGATGGTTGATTACCTTGCACAACGACTAGCCAACACGAACCGTGACGTTGTGCCTCGTGAGGCATGGAGACTTTTCGCTGTTCCTGCTATGCAAACAGCAGGTCTAACAAGCCGTCAAATGCAAACTGCACTCGGTAATGCTTATTGCGGTACGAGTCTCTACAAGCAAAACTTAAGCCGCGAACGAACTGCACGTTTAGCCCAGGTTGTTCAATGTACAAGGCTAAGTAGCTTAGCGCAAAGCGACGTATATTGGGATGAAATTATCTCCATCGAACCCGATGGCGAGGCCGAAGTCTACGACCTGACGGTAGATGAATTGCACAACTTTGTGGCCGGCGATATCGTCCTGCACAATAGTATCGAGCAGGATGCCGACATCGTGATGTTTATTTATCGAGACGATGTCTACAATCCTGAGTCAGAGCGCAAGAATATCGCCGACATTATCGTCGCCAAACATCGAAATGGACCGGTTGGCGAGGTCAGTCTCTACTTCCAGGCGAGTCATACGCGCTTCCGAGACCTGGAGATGACGCCGCCGCCTGAACAATAATGCTTTTTCCCGCCGCCTGAAGACCGGTGGGTATCCAGAACGGATGGATGATGACTTCCTTTGCAGGGTTTCCATCGGGGAAGAATCCCTATGTGCCGATACCGGAGATATTCTTCACGGTATTGCTGCCGGAGATCGAGGATAACGCTGAACTAAAAGTGACGCTGCACCTCTTCTGGCTGCTGGCACAAAAAAAAGGCGAGCCGCGCTGCGTCAGCGAGCAGGAGCTGCTGGCGGACCGCGTGTTGCTGCGAAGTCTCAAGCGCCGGGGCGATCCGCGACCGGTGGAGGAGCGCCTGCGCCAGGGTCTGGAGAAGTCTCTGGCGCGCGGCACCATCCTGCGCATCTACCTGAAAGTCATGGGTGACGACAGCGATGATGACGAGATCCTTGGCTGGTATTTCTTTAATACCGCTCGCAGTCGCAAGGTCGTGACCGAACTGCAAGGGGGCGAAATGGTGCCGGTACGCCTGCTGGATATGCAGTCGGAGCGCGCCGAAGTGCAGAACGAGGTTGCGGTTCCGGTAGGCGGACATATATTGCCGAAAGGACCTGATCGCATACATAATATACACATACAAATTGATCGCCCGAATATATTTGTATTATACGAACAAAATATTGGTTTACTTTCCCCGCTTATCGCCGATGAATTGCGGGACGCCGCCGACCACTATCCAGTTGAGTGGATCGAGTCGGCATTTCGCGAAGCGGTGCAGCAGAATAAGCGAAACTGGAAATATATTCGCGCTATCCTGAGGCGCTGGGAGACGGAAGGCAGGTAACATGGAACGTTTGAATGAGATTATGACGAGATCATCACAAAGACGCCAGCCGCTGAACACGCAACGCTCACCGCAAGGCGATGCAGCGCAGGGGCCGCGCCCAGCACGGCCCCTGAGCGAACAGACGGCGCGCCTGGACCAGCCGCTTGCGCGCGCCTCCCAGCAGCCGCGCAGCCAGCCGCCCGACCAGTACGGCCAGCGTGGACCCTCCCCCCGCGTGCGCGAAACCCAGCCGGGGCCAGCCCCCTCGCCGTCAGCGCCTCGTCCTACGCATCTGCGCCAGCGCCCGGCCGGCAGTCGGCCCACGGGCTACCAGACGCGCCCGCCACAGGCGCCCCAACCTGCGTATGCGCCAGCGCCCCCACAGCGTAGGGAAGATTACTACGCGCCCGACGACTATGGTCCCGCGCTGGCCGCCGATGCGCTCGAAGAGTGGGGGGATGAAGAAGAGGTAGGCATGCGCTATGGGGATTGGGAAAGCGATGAGAACGAGGTGCAGATGTACCTGCGCTCGAAGGCTGACCCCCTCGCGCGGGGCGATTACCTGCAAACGACGCGTGAGATGCCGCCTCTACCGCCACCAGAGTCCAGAGCGCATATTACACGCAACCTGCGCGAACTCCCGGCGCCGGTGACGCAGCCGCCTGTGTCGCGAGCCGTCGTCCAGACATCGCAATCGTATCACCGCGTTACCCAGCCGCTGCGGTCGCGCACCCTGCCAGGTGGCACATATGACGCGCTGCCCGAGCCCCAACAACCGCAGCGCCCAGCGCGCCAGCCTGGAGGACAGGAGAGGCAGGATACCTATCCAGTCGCGCCGGGCATGTCGCTAGCTCCGGTAAAGACCAAAGGCGTCTGCCCGCGCTGCCGGGGAGCGGGCTATTTGCGGCAGGATGTGCCCTTTGGTTATCCCGGTTTTGGTAAGCCCGTGCCTTGTAGCTGCAAGGATGCGGTTTTGAAAGAGAAGCGGCGCCAGCAGTTGCGCGGCCTCTCCAACCTGGACGCCTTTCGCGATAAGAGCTTCAAAACATTTAACACGCGTGTGCCCGGAGTGCAGCAAGCGCTCCAGGCGGCGGAGAACTTTGCGCTTGATCCCGATGGCTGGCTGCTGCTGCTTGGCCCCAATGGGTGTGGCAAGACCCACCTGGCGGCCGCTATCGCCAATCTGCGCCTGGAAAGCGGCTCCCTAGTGCTCTTCGCGACCGTGCCCGACCTGCTTGATCACCTGCGCGCCGCCTTTGCTCCCACCTCCAACGAGGTCTACGATCAACTGTTTGCGCGCATGCGCGAGGCAGAATTGCTCGTGCTTGACGACCTTGGCACACAGCAGAGTTCGCCCTGGGCCAGCGAGAAGCTCTTCCAGTTGCTCAATTATCGCTATAACTCGCGCTTCCCGACAGTGATCACCGCCAATAACAAGGGCTTGCAAGCTGTCGATGAGCGCATTCGCTCCCGCCTGTCCGATGCTGGCCTGGTAACCGCGATCACCTTCGATGGCGCCTACGATTACCGGCCGCGCAATCCCAGGTAAGATGAATGTGAGCCTGATGCACTGCTCTTTGTCTTGCGTTTGCAACGCGTAGGTGCTATCATAACTGTACACACGTTCCTTCATATAAATGGGGAACTCCTCTGCACAAAGCGTTCTTAAATGGCGAGATATCTTGCGTATATCTCGCTTAGCTTAGATAAGACGGTACAGAAACAGACCGTTACAAAGGAGCAAAGATGGGTGCGGTTTTTAATCCCAACGACCCGAAATGGATAAAGGAGTCGCGGGAGATCCTGGAGCCTAAAGGGCACATTCCCTATCCCAGCATTCTCGAGACCACGCCACGTGGCGAGCGGCAGTGGGACATCTATTCGCGCTTGTTGAACGAGCGCATCATTTTCATCGGGACGCCGATTGATGACACCGTAGCGAACCTGGTGGTGGCTCAGTTGCTCTATCTCCAGAGTTCGGATGCCTCCAAAGACATCTCTATATATATCAACTCCCCCGGTGGCAGCATTTACGCGGGTCTGGCCATCTACGATACGATGCAGTGGGTCAAGCCCGACATCACCACGGTCTGCGTCGGTATGGCGATGAGCATGGGTGCGGTCTTGCTGGCTGCGGGTGCCAATGGTAAGCGCTTCTGCCTGCCGAACTCCACAGTGCTGATTCACCAGCCGCTGGGTGGCGCCGAAGGCCAGGCGGCGGATATCGAGATCACGGCGCGCGAGATCTTGCGCCTGCGCCGCAGCATCTATGAGATCCTGTCCAAGCATACCGGCCAGACCCAGGAACGCATCATGCAGGACTCCGATCGTAACTACTACCTCTCGGCAGATCAGGCAGTCGAGTACGGTCTCATTGATGAGGTGCTCAGCAGCGGCGAAGAGGTTCCTTCGCACTAAACGTACCCGGTCCGCTTGGAGAGATGTGCCAGCACCGGCAGGTTTGAACTCTCTTGTTCATCCTGCCCGTGTCGCTCATCCTGCTCATCGAAAATTGTTCTCTCCTCTAGCGCTAAGGATACCCTCTCCGGGTGAGTCCCGGCGCTAGAGGAGAGGATCTGGTAGTTTCGAGCTACACCGTTTGATAGGGAAGAGCACTTGTCTAAGGATTCGCTACCATCGCTCAAGAGGCGTGTTATTCGCTGCGTCCTCTTCGACCTAGGAGACACGCTCTGGTATCGCAAGGATATGCATACCTGGCATCGATTGGAGACCGCTTCCAATCGACGAGCGGCCGCACTGCTGCGCACGCAGGTCACGTCCGATCTCCTGGCGGATATGGACGATGTGCTCCTGGGCAAACAGCTCCGCGACGAGCTTGATACGCAGACGCGCATGGCTATTCGCCAACACCCGGAGATCGAGCGCAATGGGCCGCTGATCACTACGCGCGTGATCGAGCGCCTGGGCCTTGGTCCGGTCGACCTGGCTACCGGTGCGGCGGTCTTCGAGGCACTGCGCATCCGTATCCCTGAGTCGCGCCCACTTTTCGATGATGTGCTGCCAACCCTGGCAGAGCTGCGACAGCGCGGCTTCCTCCTGGGTGTGGTCACCAACCGCCTGTGGGGCGGCAAGCTGTTCGAGGAAGACCTGCATACCCTTGGTCTCCTTGATTACTTCGATCTTCCCAATATCGCTACCTCTGCCGATCTAGGAGTACGTAAGCCGGGCGCGGCCATTTTTATGCACGCGCTCAATGCGCTGGAGGTTCTGCCCACGCATGCTGCTATGGTGGGAGACTCGCTGCGCTCGGATATCGTGGGAGCCAGGGCGCTGGGAATTTTTGCGATCTGGAAGCCCAAGCCGCATGTCAGGGCCGCTCTGAAAGCTCACCTGGTTGCTCCCGGCGTTTCTTCCGGTGGGCATCAGGATCAAGCACCACCGGCCTCACCACAGGAGGAACTTCCCTCCGACCTTCCTCCCGGCATGCATATCACCGATGATGACTATATCCTCTCGTTTGTGCAGCACCACGATAATCGCTACAAGTGGGACCCGCTGCATAATGACGAGATCCGGCCCGACCTGACTATTGAACACCTGAGCGATCTACTGGATGTATTGTTGAAACCGGGGGAGCAGTAAGCCGTGACACCTCGTCTGCGCACGTTACTATTTGAGACGCTCTACAGGAACCGCTATCTCTACAGGTTCGCCAGTACTGTGCCTTTCGCGGGCCAGTGGCGCGTCTGGCAGCGTCTCGTGTTGACGCGACTGCATGGGCGCGATGTGCTGGAACTGGGCTGCGGCCTGGGCGATCTGCTGGCGGATATGCTTGAGACCGGCTATAACTGTCGCGCCGTTGAGCACTCTCCGCAGATGGTGGAGGCTGCGCGCGCCACGCTGCGCCAGCGGGGTGTGGGCCAGGCCGGCTATGTGATCCTGGGTTCCGCTCAGCACGTACCCTTTTCCGATGCCTCGTTTGATACGGTCGTCAGTACCTTCCCCTCGGAATATATCTATGACCCCGATACCATCGCCGAGGTGACTCGTATCCTGCGGCCAGGCGGGCGCTTGATCGTGGTGGAGGGCGCGCATCTGCTTTCTGTAGGTCTCCTGCAGCCCTTTCTGGTCCTGCTGCAGATGCTCGTCTATGGCTTTCCCAGTCGAAGTCGCCATCCTGGTCCCGGCGAGGCTATGATGCGCCAGCGGGATAAGCGAGGCAACATCATCTATACCGACCGCGATACAGGCACCGGCGTGACGACCGACGTGTTGCCGGAAAGGCCTTTCGGTCAGCAGATCCCCCTCGAACAGTCAGGCCTGCTCCGTCGCTCCGAACGCGTGCGCAGTCGCCGCTGGGAGGTGTATATCACTATCGGGGAACGGGAGACAAGCCAGCCGGACGTGAGGGAGCGGGGCGTAGGTCATGTCGGCGAGTAAGATGCGGCCGGGGGAGCAGGGCGCAGACCAGCGGCGCCCAATAGGCGTCAAGTGAAGGCATCGCTTGCAGAAAGCGAGCGGCGAATCCGTAGGGCGTGGAGATGGCCCATCGATTCTTGCCCTTACCTTGACGCTTATTGGGCGCAGGCCAGCGGCGCCCCTACACGAAAGATCTGATTCCGCTCTCTCTCCCACAGATCCCTCTGCTGGCTGGCCTGCGCCCTGGGAGTATGCCCCCATCATCAAGGACCTTGCTGTTTCTCTAAGCGTCTATCGTGTGATAGAGTATGACTATCTCTTGTTCATCCATCCCTAGTGACCGCCAGAGGAGAAGTACCATGCCCAGGATCGCTATCGTCGGAGCAGGAATTGCGGGACTCAATGCGGCTCTGACCTTGCAGGACGCCGGTCTCACGTGCAGCATCTACGAAGCGTCCGACCTCATCGGCGGTCGCATGCACTCCGATGCAATCACCTGGGCCGATGGTACGGTCAGCGAGTGGTGCGGCGAGTTCATCGACGGCGACCATGAGACCCTGCACCAGCTCATCAAGCGCTTCGGCCTCAGGACTATCGGCCTGGGGCAGGCCAGGGGCGACCGCGCGCAAAACCTCATGTATTTGTGTAACCGCTATTATAGCGCGGAAGAACTGGACCAGGATTTCCAGGCACTCGCTCCACTCTTGCAGCAGCAGATGCAGGAGGTCAACTTCCCCACGACCCACGCGCACTACACGCAGACAGCCTACCGGCTTGACCATCTGAGCGTGTATGATTGGATTGATCAGTACGTCAAAGGTGGACACAACGGGCCCTTGAGCCACCTGTTGGAGAACGCCTGTAGCGGGTACTTCGGCCTGGATACGCACGAGCAGAGTTCGCTGAACCTGCTTTCTCTGTTCGGCCCGCGAGACACGGTGGGCGGTTCGACCACCTCCCAACCGCTGCAGGGAAGTTGCAAAATTGTGGGGGGCAACGAACAATTGCCGCTGGCGATAGCTCGCAACTTGCCGGAAGACTGTATCCACATACGTCATCAACTGGTGGCGCTCGAAAGGAACAGCGACGATTCGCTCACCCTGACATTCATCACTGCCGATGGCTTATTAGAAGTGCGCTGCGAACGAGCTATCCTCACGCTGCCCTTCAGCGCCCTGCGCCGCGTCGATTACCGGCGGGCCGGGTTTGATCCCTTGAAGCGCGTGGCCATCGAACAGCTTGGCTACGGCACGATCTCCAAGCTGTTCTTGCAGTTCGACCAGCCCTACTGGTACACGGAAGGTCCCTGGCCCCGCGCTCACAATGGCTTCATCATCACGGACCTGGATATCCAGACGCTCTGGGACGCCTCCAGTGGGCAAACAGGCACAAGCGGGCTGCTCGTCGATTATACGAGCGGGCACAGAGGAGCCGCGTATGCGCCGGCGACTGCCTATGCCACGCCTGCCGACTCGGCCAACGTCCAGAGCTATGCTCGCACCTGCTTACAGCAATTGGAGCGTGTCTTCCCCGGCATCAGCGCCCACTACACTGGCAGGGCCGCCTTGAGCTACGCCACCGGCGACCCCCATCTGCGGGGCAGTTACGCGTGCTGGCGTGTCGGGCAATACACCCACTTCGGCGGCTACGAGGGTACGCGCCAGGGGCCGATCTCCTTCGCGGGCGAACATTGCTCGCTCGAGTTCCAGGGCTTTATGGAAGGCGCAGCCAGGGAGGGCGCGCGCGCCGCGCAGGAGATTGTGCAGGATGTGGGCGAGAAAGCGATGCTGAGCGATCAACCCACATAGCGATTTTCTCACTGCTCCGCTTCCCCTCCTTCTGCCCGCCAAATTCCGCAAAAAAGTAGCTGATGCTGAAAATAAGGAGGAGCGGAGATCTATGTTGGCGCGCTCTTTTCTTCTGGCACTCCGGCTCGCGGCTGAAAGTGCCGGCATTTTTTGAGAGGATTTCAGCCCTCTCTTCGCAAAACATCCCGATCCTGCTATAATCTGCATAGACCCTAACCCAGACTACCTGGTACAACAACAACACACGGTAATACTGCATGGTAGAACAACACATCATTCCTGGCGAGATACTCCGCCTGCTGCAGCGCGTGGCTCAATACATTGTCGAGCGCCAGCGCCAGCCGGCATACCTCGTTGGAGGCTCGCTGCGCAATCTCTTGCTCAACGAGCCATGCGCCGATTGGGATATTGTCATTGGCGACCCTGGCGCGCAGGTCGCGCGTGGGCTGGCAGATACGCTTGCTGGTCATTATGTGCGTATGCACGACAAGGCCAGCCGCATCGTCGCTGGACACGGGCAGGATGAGATTATCATCGATATTGCCCCTCTTATAGGGAACACTATCGAAGATGATCTGCGCCAGCGTGACTTCACTATCAATGCCATGGCGGCTCCCCTGCAAGAGATCATGAGCTACCTCTCAATGCCAGGCAATAGCGGCGAGCCTGTTCCCCTGATCGACCCGCTACATGGCAGCGCCGATGTGCATGCGCGAGTGCTCCGCGCCGTCGATGAGCGCGTCTTCCAGCGTGATCCGCTGCGTATGCTGCGCGCCGTCCGCCTGGGCGCACGCTACCAACTCGCCATCGAACCCGCGACCGCACAGTTCATCAGGCGCGACGCAGGGCTCCTGCCTACGGTTGCCAGCGAACGTATCCACGAAGAACTGTACGCCATCCTGGCTCCCATTGGGGCAACCGAGCAGTTGTATGTCCTGAATAGGCTTGACCTCTTGACCACCCTGATGCCGGAGTTTATGCCGGCTCGCGGCATGCCCCAGCCGCGCCCGCACTGCTGGGATGTACTGGAACATTCCCTGCACACCGTCGATACGCTGGAACAACT
>JBDTHH010000423.1:0-3558 GCA_039937055.1 Ktedonobacteraceae bacterium
GCCTTCGAGGCCCTGGAGGCCCAGCGCGAAGAAAACGAAGAATAGGAAGAAACCACTCTCATGTCTAGCATCATGCACCAGGGGCGCGCGACCTACGCCTTTTTTGAACGAAACTGGAATCTGACCAGGCGCTACTGGGCCTGGGAAGTTGTGTGGTTGGTGTACAACATCGTGAACGCCATGTCGGTGACCTATATCGGCGCCAGCGCGCAGTTGATCACCAGCGCTAAAATCGATACCAATTACCTGATCATGTACCTGTTGATTGGTACCTCGGTCTGGTCATACCTGAGTGTCACCTTTGATGGCGTCACAGATATTATCAATATGGAGCGCTGGGAAGGCACCATCGAGCATACGTTCATGGCCCCTATTTCACGCTTCACCCATATGGTGGGGAGCTGCATGTACGCTGTGGCGCACGGTCTGCTCTTTACCTTTATTCAGTTGATCGTGATCGGCGTCTTTTTCCACCTGGACCTGGGCCATATCAACTACCTGACGGTCATCTTTATGTTGCTGGTAGGCAGCGTCTCGTTTATCGGCTTTGGCATTGGAGCCGCGGTCTTGCCGCTGCTCTATACCGAGAAGGGCATGCAGATGTCCTTCATCGTACGCGCGATCATCTTGCTGGTCTCCGGCGTCTACTATCCGATCAAGGTTCTGCCCTTCTGGATGCAGCCGCTGGCGCGCATCTCGCCGGCGACCTATGTGCTTGAAGGCTTGCGCGCCGCTGTCCTGAATAACCAGGTGATCTGGTCGCCCCAGATCTGGAGCAATACCTGGCCGCTGATTATCACTGGCATCGTGAGCATTCCGCTCAGCGTCTACATCTTTGGCATCGCCGAGCGCTTTGCCAAGCGCACAGGCCGGCTGAAGCGAAATGGCTAACGCCATCCCTTACCAGCTAGGGGAAAGGAGAACACAGAACATAATGACAACTATAGATACACTGCCGAAGAGCTTTCTGGTCCGCCGTCCTGCAATGGATGACCTGGAGGCTGTGTACGATGTGATAGCAGCCTGTGCCATCGAAGAGGACGGCTCCGTTGACTTCCCGCGGGATGTGTTGCGTACTGTCTGGGAGGCGCCTGGCTTCAACCTGGCGACCGATGCCTGGGTGGTGCTCTCTCCTGAGGGACGCATCGTGGGCTACACGGAGATCGAGGATAGAGAGCACGCGCGCCTCCTCTCGTTTGTGTGCGTACAACCTGAGTATCGCGGTCGTGGTATCAGTACGTACCTGCTCGGACAGGTCGAGCAGCGCGCGCGTGAACTTATGCTGCTGGCGCGTCCAGAGGTGCGCGTGACGCTGAGTGTCCAGTGCAGCCATGCCAACGCAGCGGCGGGACAACTGCTCACGAGCGCAGGCTTTACACCGACGCGACACCACTGGCGCATGGAGATCACGATGGATGAACCTCTGCGCGCCCCACAGTGGCCTGAAGATATTGCTGTGCGCACGTTCGTCCTGCGACAGGATGAGCGCACGACCTTTGATGGCACCGAAGATGCTTTCCGCGATCACTGGGGATATATGCCCTGGAATTACGAAGAATGGCAGCATTGGACGGTACAGCGAGAGGATTTCGATCCAACATTATGGTTTTTAGCCATTGCTGGAAACGAGCTGGCAGGATGCTCGTTGTGTGAATACAACATGACCATGGGATGGGTCCACCAGTTAGCCGTGCGGCGCCCCTGGCGACGCAAGGGACTGGGCATGGCCCTGCTGCTCCATTCGTTCGGTGAGTTCTATCGACGGGGGACGCGCGAGGTGGGGTTGGGCGTCGATGCTCAGAGTTTGACCGGAGCAACCCGACTGTATGAGCGAGCCGGAATGCACATCGCCCGGCAATATGATACCTACCTGAAGGAACTGCGCGCCGGTGAAGAGCCGGCTACGCAGGCGCTGGTAGAGTAGCGTAAACAAACGGGCGAGACAACTATCCGCTCCCTCTTTGAACCTCGGCTGGGAGCCTGCTGTTGGACTGAAAAATAGCAGGCTCCCTAGAGAAGGACGGAGAAAACAACGGTGGCTGTATTATTAAGCAATCTCATAGCTCGTGCTCCAATGATAAACGATCTAGAGGCCGTGAGTGACTTACTCAGGGCATGTAATATGATAGAGGGCGGCCCACAGGCTAATATCCAGCAGAAGGTGGACGCCTGCTGGCACAGACCCGGTTTCGACTTGAAGAACGATGCCTGGGTGATTGTGACCACCGCCGGACAGTTCGTTGGCTATGCCTCTGTCTGGCAGCAAGAGCAGGGCCGCATCGACTCGACGGTCCATGTCCACCCAGCCTTTCGCGGCCGTGGTATCGGTACGCTCTTGCTGCGCCTGGTAGAGCATCGGGCGCGCAAGTTCGCCAGCGATGCACCGGCAGGCATGCGTGTGGTTCTGCGTCACATCGTCAGCGTCAGTAACGAGGGCGCGAAGCAACTATTAGAACGAGAGGGGTACACGCTGGTAATGTATTTCTGGCGCGTCGCGGTCGATACGAGCATCGCTGCTACTGATCCCGACCGCGACGATGGTCTCTTCGAGTTCGAGGTTGCCGTAGACTCGCGCAATACCTCCGGTGCGCCGCGTCTCTCAGGGCGCGTCGATAGATATATCGCCCGCCAATATGCCACGTACGAAAGGAGATTACGCGCAGGCGACGAGGCCTGCGAGGACGAGGCGCAACTGAGCATACAGTCCGCTCTCATCTAAGATAGGCTATCCGTCCCGTAGAGGCTGTGGAGTGCCTCGCTCGCGTGGTTCTACGCGAGTGAGGCACTCCACATGCGTTGATATACAATCATGATCGAACCGTCCCAGGCGAAGAAAAAATGGGTGAGATGGCAACAGGGTTATAGGGTGCGCGTAGTCTGGCATGTAGCGCGATTGAGCGCGATCAGCAGCCCGCCGATGACTAGAAGGGACATAGGCGCATGGAGCCGGGCATGTAGCGCGTAGTTGGAACAGGGCGACCGCGAGGGATCGCCCCTACATATCCGGTCAGACGAGCAGCGTATGAGCTCCGGCGTGCTGGGCATTCTGTTTCATCACACATCCTGTTCCAACTACGCGCTACGGGACGGACCCTCTTCTCGCGTATTGCTCTGCGCCCGCGCGAGAATCTCTTCCACTACGTCGGCCTTAGCGTCGGCGTAGTTTTGGGTGTACTTCCAGCTCTTGCGTGCAAGCTCGCGCTTGGTGCGCTCGTATAGCTGGCGGTCGGATGCGTTGCTGCGCAACCAGTCGCGGAAGAGCAGCATCCGCTTAATCTCCGGGCTGTTTGGCGAAAAGACATGCAGGTTGATGTCGGTGTCTGGCCCTTTGAACACACGATGCTCGTACCAGTCCGGCTCTCGGATGCATAGCGCATAGCTGGCGACCTCCAGGGCCGGGACGTAGGCCGGCTCATCTGCCGAGTTGGGTACCACGAGTAGTATATCGATTCTCGGTTTGGCGGCCAACCCTGGCACCGAGGTCGAGCCGACGTGTTCGAGCAGTACGATCTGCTCGCCGAGGGCAACCCGAATCCGCGCGGCCTCACGCTCAAAAAG
>JBDTHH010000424.1:0-6934 GCA_039937055.1 Ktedonobacteraceae bacterium
ATGGCCTCCGCGTACTCCCGCGCCTCCTGAAGTTCCGTGTTGCGTTGCTGAAGTTGCTGGTTCATGCCGAGCAACTCTTCATTGCTGGCCTGGGTCTCCTCTTTGGAGGTTTCCAGTTCTTCATTGAGGCTCTGGTACTCCTCGTTGCTGGAAAGCAGTTCCTCGGTGGTCGATTGCAGTTCCTCGTTGGTGGCCTCCAGTTCCTCGATGATGGAGCGCATATCCTCGCGGGTGGCCTCTAACTCGCGTTCCAGGTGCGCGATGCGCCGATCTTTGCTGCCCCGGCGCGCGCTATGGGCCTGTCGCTCATTTGTTGGCGCTGGGACCACCGGGGCGCTGTCTGATATGGGAGTGCCTTCAAATAGAATCAAAAAGTAGTGTTCCGTGGAGAAAGCCTTCAGAGGCAGGACCTCTATTGTCACCTCCCTGGAGCGGTCATGAGAGGTGAATTGCAGACCCTCTTTTTTGACCGCGCGTCCACTCTTGCGGACTTTGTGGATGGCGGTTCGCAGCTCAAGTCGCAGGTTCTCGCGTGCCATCTTGAGTAGATTGAGGCTGGCTTTGCCAGGGGCGGATTCCAGGTAGAGGCTGGTGTGCCCCTGCACGTAGACGATCTCCATGTCGCTATCGATCACCACGCTCGCCGGGGCATATCTTTCCAGGAGCAGGCGGTCGGTCTCTTGCTGCAGGTCAACGTTTCGGCTCTCCTCCGCCTGATAGGTGCTGTGCTCTTCCCCCCATGTGCTGCTCAGAAGGCTCTTCTTCCTGTTCAAAGGATTGAGCGAAGGGGTGCGAGCCGCCGTAGTCTTTTTCAGATACAGCTTCTGTTTCTTCCCGGTGGGAGCAAACAGATCTGTGCTGGTTCCGATGGTTTCCGAGTGGCCAAGCACGAGCACGCCTTCGTGCAAGAGAGCATAGTGCAGGATGCGCATGACTTTTTGCTGGGTGCGTGGCTCCAGGTAGATCAAGAGGTTCTGACAACTGATCACATCGATGTGGGAGAATGGCGGATCGCTAAGGAGATTATGCTGAGTGAAGACACAGAGATTGCGGATCGACGCGTTGACCTGGTAGGTGTCATCGACGTTCAGCGTAAAGAAGCGTTGCAGGCGCGCCGCTGAGACGGCGCGGACCGCTCTGGCTGGATAGCGACCGGCGCGAGCTTTCTCGATGGCCGTTGGATTGATATCCGTTCCAAAAATCTGTATGGGGAGTGTGAGCGAGCGTTCCTCTAAAAACTCCAGCAGGCAGATAGCCAGAGAGTACGCTTCCTCGCCGCTGGAACAGCCCGGCACCCAGATCCTGATCGGGTCATGAGAGGCCTTCGCCTTAACGAGGCGTGGAAAGACCTCCTGGACCAGGGCCTGTAAGGTGGCAGGCGTACGAAAAAACGAGGTCACCGAGATCAGCACCTCCTGGAGCAAAGTATCTACTTCGGCGCGGGAGGTTTGCAGGAAGAGGAGGTACTCCGGGAAGCTTTTCATCTGTTGCAGAACCATACGGTGCAGGATACGCCGCCGGATGGTCATGGGTTTATAGGCCGTAAAATCCAGATTGGCATGCTGAGACAGCACATAGAGAATCTGCTGGAACCCCTGCTCATGATCAGCACTTTCTGTGCTTGTTCCCGCGTTGCTCACCGGGCGCAGAGCGGGATGGGAGCTGAGCTTGCTGAGTTTCGCGGCGATGCCTTCGGGGGAGCCAACCCAGTCCACACAGCCAGCGGCGATGGCGCTCTGCGGCATCTCGTAGTAGGCGGCCGAGGCCTCATTCTGGGCGAAAGTGCTACCCCCGCGCTCTTTGATGGTCTGCAGGCCGCGCGTGCCATCGGAGGCGGTGCCGGAGAGGATGACACCGATAGCGTCCTGCTGCTGCGCGTCTGCCAGCGAGCACAAGAATGTATCGATGGGGAGGTGCCGGCCGGCCTCCTGGGTGCGGGGTAGCAGCGTGAGCTGGCCCTGGGTCAGGGACATATCCGTGTTAGGGGCAATGACGTAGACATGGTCAGCTTCGACGAGCATGCCGTCGGTGGCCTCGTTTACAGGCATAGGCGTGATGCGAGCAAGCAGGCTGGCTAAGATGCTCTCGTGCGTCGCCTCCAGATGCTGCACCAGCACATAGGCCATCCCGGTGGCGGCGGGCAAGTGCGCCAGCAGGGCGGTAAAGGCCTTGAGTCCACCAGCGGACGCGCCAATACCTACAATAGGAAAGGTTGATAGCCCGCTTTCTTTTGTGTTCTTTGTCAGTTCAGGTGTGCTCGCCATCGGTTGCCCCGCTTCATATAGCTAGTAGAAGAGCAAAGCCTACAGGAGGCCTATTTTTGTACGGTTGCTTGCCCCTTCTCTTTAGTATAATGGGGGCGCCAAAAGTGGTGGATAGGGCGCAGGCGAGCGGCGCCCGTACACGAAAAGGGAGAGATGTCGGAGCGCCAGCACAGGTCCGTGTAGGGATCCGGCTTGCCGGATCCCTACACGGGAGGGGGCCATCTCACCTGCGCAATGACGCTTGGTAGAGTACTACGTTGTGAGTCCCTGCGGGTGTGGGGGCCATCATGGCTCAAGAAAATGCGTGCGGTGCCGACAAAGAGTAGTACATCACGAACTATCTTTTGTGGGCATACGGTTAGAGGGAATCTGATACATATGAATACATTGCGCGCATTTATGCTGGTTGTGCGGCCTCTCTGGAAGAGCATTGGGCTGGTCCTGCTGTTCAACAGTCTGTTCTTTTTATTGGTACTTTTCAAGCCAGGGAGTCATGATGTGTTTGTGGCTATGGACAATGGTGTGCAGGCGATCGGGGCCTTCCTGGGAGTGTTGCTTGGTCTTGAAGGCATGTGGAGATTATGGCGACGTGGCGTGTCCTGTAGGGGGAGTAGCGAACAGGAGAGAGGTGGTAAGCAGGAGGGCGGTAGCAAGGGAGTACCCCTATATGTTCTATTGCTGACACTGGCGGTTGGTGGGCAATTCGTTGGGCAGGGTATTTACACGTATTATGAGCAGATTTTGCATCAATTATTCCCGTTTCCCTCGTGGGCGGACGTAGGATACTTGAGTACCTATCCGTTTCTGTTGCTGGGGATTTTGTTGTTGCCGACGCGGCGACTTTCGGGGGCGACGCGCTGGCGGGTGCTGACGGATGGCTTGATGATTATGACGGCCGTCGTTACCTTTAGCTGGTATTTTATCCTGGGGCCAACGCTCCAGCAGAGCGGTGTCACGGTCTTTGCCAAGATCGTGGGGGCGGCCTATCCGTTTTCTGACCTGGTGATCATCTTCTGTTTGCTCCTGCTCTCCTACCGTTCCAGCGACCCCAGAATGCGCCTGGGAGCGTATCTGCTCTCCCTGGGGTTGGGGTTCATTGTCATCGCTGATAGCACGCTTGATTACCAGACATTGCAGAGCAGCTATGCCACGGGTGAGTTCATTGATATTGGCTGGTCTTTTGGCTACATGCTCATTGGGGTAGCCGTGCAAGCCTTCTGTCTGCTCAAAAGCCAGCAACCGGTGTCCGGTGAGATAGGGGTGATCTCCCAAGGAAGTCATGTTGACATCCCCTCGCTCTGGCGCTCTCTGCTTCCCTACCTGCTTGTGCCTGCGGTTGGGCTGCTGATACTCTACATTCAGTTCAATGGCAAGACGAATAATGGGCTGGAACTCAGTATCTACCTTGGGGGCGCGGTGCTCATCACCCTGGTCCTGCTGCGCCAGGTTTTCGCCGTTCGCGAGACGATCATCTCTGCCAGGCAGACCCACCATCTCTATGAAGAACTCCATCTCATCCACGACGAATTGCACGCCAATAACGCCGAGTTGAGCGTGACCCAGCAAGAACTCCAGACAAAAAATCGGGCGCTGGCCGCGGCGAATACCAGCCTGGAGGCGCTGGCAACTACAGACCCGCTGACCGAGCTGCCCAACCATCGCGCTCTTATCGGGGTGCTTGATCAGGAGCTTCAGCGCTCGCAGCGCTCATGCTCTTCCTGCTCTCTCTTCTTCCTGGATATCGACCACTTCAAAGCGCTCAATGATGGCTACGGCCACTCTGTGGGAGACGCGGTGTTGCGTGAATTCGCCTCCACGGTTCGGGCTAATCTACGCGTCATGGATACGCTGGGGCGCTGGGGTGGTGAAGAATTCGTGGCCATTTTGCCGGAGACGAACCGCGAAGATGCTTTGAGCATCGCCGAGCGTATTCGCGCGGCCATCGCGGCGCATGCCTTTAGCATAGGTGGTGGACTGCACCTGACCTGCTCTGTGGGGATTGCTACCTCGCCCTTTGACGCGGAAGAGCGCGAAGGACTGATCGCGGCGAGTGACCGCGCGATGTACGGTGCGAAGAAGCTTGGGCGTAACCAGGTTCGCGCAGTGAACGAGCAGGCCATTGTGGCCCTGGAAACAGAGCAGCCAGGTTCGCGCGAGGAGGCCGCGCTGGCTGGTACTGTTGAAGCGTTATCAGCACTGGTCGAGGCTCGCGATCACTATACAGGGCAGCATACACTGCGAGTTTCGACGCTGACTACTCAGCTAGCCCTGGCCCTGGGCCTTGATACATCGGAGGCCTATATGATGGGGCTGGCCGGACATCTGCACGACGTGGGGAAAATCGCTGTGCCGGACGCGGTGCTGCAAAAGCCTGCGCGCCTGACCGAGGAGGAGTGGGTGCTTATGCGTACGCACCCGACCGTCGGGAGCGAGGTGGTGAGCCATGTTCCTTCCCTGCGGGCCATAGCGCCGATCATCCGCGCGCACCACGAGCGCTGGGATGGAGATGGCTATCCCGACCGTCTGGCGGGCGAGACGATACCCCTGGGTGCGCGCATAGTATCCGTGGTAGACTCCTACGAGGCCATCATCACCAATCGTCCGTACCAGCAGGCCCGTACCAGCGACTGGGCGCTCGCGGAACTGCGTCGTTGCTCAGGCACCCAGTTTGATCCCAGGGTCATCGAAGCCCTGGCGCTCTTGCTGACAACAGGTATGGTGCAATCGGTATCCGAAGCACGCGAGGAGGCGCATGGAGAGCGCGCGCAGAGAGGGGAAGGGGCGCGGGAGAAGAAGGCGCAGGCCAGCGGGGCCCGTACATGAAATACAGAAATAAGGGAGTGTAGGGGCGCCGTTGACAAGCCAGCGTGTTTGCATCCAATGGCATCACAATCACGTCTGTTGAGCGGGCTTGTCAACGGCGCCCCTACGTGCCAGGCGGACTTACATCCTTCTCATTTCCGACCATCCTTCCATGCCCTTGTGGGCTGGTAGCGTGTTTAGATTGGGCCGGCCAGGCGGGCATGTTCGGCGCGGCGTTGGGCGCGGAGGGCGGGGGCCATGGCGCGGCGCGTGGCGGAGACGGTGGCGCGGCCGATGAGTTTGATGAAGCCGAGGAGCATGGCCCAGTTGATGAGGCTGAGGGCGAGCAGGAAGAACACATTCGGCAGGTGGGCGCTGCTCACGAGCAGGTAGACCAGGGCGGTCAGCAGGATGTTGCTCAGGGTGAGAGGGATCAGGATCAGCCAGGCGAGCTGCATAAGCTGGTCCGAGCGCAGGCGTGGCAGCGTGCCCTGCACCCACAGGAAGACGAAGATCAGCAGGTAGACCTTGACGACAAAGTAGAGCACGCCCAGCAGGTTGCCGAGTATGAGCCAGCCGGGGGCCATGCCGGGCGCCGTCAGATAAGCGACGCCGGGACCGGCCCAGCCGCCCATGAAGAGCGAGACGGTGATGGCCGAGACCACGATCATGTTGCCGTACTCGCCCAGGAAGAAGAAGGCCCAACGCAGTCCGCTGTACTCCGTGAGGAAGCCGGCCACCAGTTCTGACTCCGCCGTTGGCAGGTCGAAGGGGACGCGGTTCGTCTCGGCCAGGCCGCAGATGTAGTAGACGAGCAGCATTAATGGTTGGATCAGGATAAACCAGGCCCAGGGGGTATTGCCCTCGAATATGAAATCGAAGAAGGGGATGCCCTTGCCAGGCCAGGCGCCGGCGCTCTGGAAGCCGATGATCTCTTTAATCGAGATCGTGCCCACGCCCGCACCGGAGAGCGCGCTGGTGAGCATGACCACGCCCACCAGTGAGAGCACCAGAGGCAACTCGTAGGAGATCATCTGCGCGGCCGAGCGCAGGCCGCCGATGAGCGAATACTTATTGTTCGAGCCCCAACCTGCCATGATGACTCCCACGATATCCAGGGAACTCATGGCCACCACATACACGATGCCGGTGGCGAGGGCCGTGCCGGGGATGCCGATATACGGCGAGAAGGGCAGCACGGCGAACGAGGCGACCATCGGCGCGATAAACACGGCGGGGGCGAGCAGGAAGATCGGCTTATCGGCATTGGCCGGGTGGATATCCTCTTTCAGGAACATTTTGCCCATATCGGCAATGAGTTGCAGGCTGCCATGCGGCCCCGTGTGCAGCGGCCCCACGCGATCACCGATCCAGGCCAGCACCTTGCGTTCAAGGTAGTTGATGACCGCCGCGCTCGTCACGGGAAACAGGATCGCGAAGAGTAGCGCGACGACGAACTGCAAGAACTGAGCCGAGAAGATAGCATGATACAGTTGGCTGCCGATCTCGTCGGCGAATAGAATTCTTATAGCCATGGAATAGTCACCTCAAGTATTGGATACGGGCTTGTAGGGCGCAGGCCAGCGGCGCCCGCACACGAAATCGAGCCGGGCGCAGGCCAGTGGCGCCCGCACACGAAATCGAGCCGGGCGCAGGCCAGCGGCGCCCCTACATGAAATTAAGAACGCTCTCTATGCTTAACTGTAGCATGACGTTGATGAGAGTGTTTCGGCCAAAAGATGGATTCGCGGGTGGGTTTTGGGGGCTTCTGGTTACCCAAATCTTTGGCTGATCAGACTCACAAGTGCCAGGAGTCCAAAGAGGGCGATGATGCAGCCCGAAATTCTGTGTATCCATAGCAGCCATTG
>JBDTHH010000425.1:0-2930 GCA_039937055.1 Ktedonobacteraceae bacterium
CAAGCCCGTTTGGGGTTGAAACTTTTTTCCGCTGTTGGTACACAAATCTCGTTGGCCTGGCTAAATGGCCTGGCAAGCCCGTTTGGGGTTGAAACATCGTCAGGGGGGCTGCTATGCCCCCGAGACTCAGAGGCTAAATGGCCTGGCAAGCCCGTTTGGGGTTGAAACACGATATGTGAAACCTGTCGCAGATCACATCAAATGGGCTAAATGGCCTGGCAAGCCCGTTTGGGGTTGAAACGTCTTAATCATGGAGATATCACTTGGTGGTCTAGTAGGGCTAAATGGCCTGGCAAGCCCGTTTGGGGTTGAAACATTCCCTCTAACGACGGGTGAGTGAGCATCAAAACACTGGCTAAAAGGCCACACAAGCCCGTTCGGGATTGAACTCGTTCACTCTCAGCAAGAAGGTGTCTCACGGTGAGACACCTTCTTGCTTTGTCAAAGACCTCGTTTCTCAGATCTCTCCTCTTTCCATCTTCCATCCTCTCCACTCATAGGCAGCATGCTTCCTCCCACGCCTCCAGCATTCTCCCTCTTTTCTGCTGTCAGATCAGCTACATCTCTGTGCGGATGAATGTTCTGCTGGCTATCGCCTGGATCACTCACGACCAGGATGCACACCCACGAGAAAGACAGGAGATGAACGCGCAATGAACACCAGCCGCCGGCAGGCGGGCGCCCAGATGCTGCGTGGAGGCGCCTTCAAGCCGCGCACCTCGCCCTACCAGTTCCAGGGCCTGGGCATGGAGGGCCTGCACCTGCTCGCCGAGGCGCGCGAGGCTACCGGGTTACCAGTGGTGACCGAAGTCATGGAACCAGAGATGGTCGAGACGGTGGCACAGGTCGCCGATGTGCTCCAGATCGGCAGTCGCAATATGCAGAACTACCCCCTGCTGGAGGCGGTGGGCCGACATCGTGCCGGTCGTCCCGTGCTGCTCAAACGCGGCCTCTCGGCAGAGGTAGATATGCTGATGGCCCAGAAGGTCATCACTGCCGCTGCGGATGTGGTGATTCTTGGGAGGACTGCCACGGGGGATGCCGCATTTTTTCGGGCCTTTCTCCAGCAGCACTACAACCCGAAGCTCTTGCTGGTCACAGCAGGGGCGGATCTCGGCAGCGTGTTTCCCAGCATGATGGGCCGGAAGAATATGGAGGGAGTGCTGGTTCCTAAGCATCCAGGGGCCGGCGTCTACCGGGGAAAATACCGCCGGGATCGCATTCTTGTCCCAGTGGCAGAGTGGAAGGCTGCTCCCTGTCTACCCCACCGGGTGGGGCCAGGCCACCGTGGAGTATCCCAAACCCATGTGGGCGACACCAGGCCCATCTGCCTGAAGCACGGTTCACATGCCCCGATCACCGTATGCCCAAAGGAGCATGCGGTGGCCTAGAAATCCTCTTGTCCCCACAACACGCCCCTGCATGCGAACCTCCAGCGACCTGATCGCACCTCTCGCAGCCTGCGATGGAAACACAGGCAGGTCCTGGCAGCCAAGAAGCATGGAAGCGTGAGGGGACCTGCACATGCGGTATACTATGGACGAGCGACGCGATGAAACGCTTCTTTCTCCTGCTCTCAGTGAGAGAGTCTATCTCTCATAGAAACAGAAAAGAAGGACTGTCAACGCGCATGACCACCCCGCGTCGTTCTTCAAGGAGGCAATCATGGAACTGGGTCTCTATACGTTCGCAGAAGTCATGCCTGATCCACAGACAGGTCAGACAGTCAGCCCTGCTCAGCGGCTCCGCGATCTCCTGGAAGAGGTCGAGCTGGCAGACCAGGTCGGCCTCGACGTCTTCGGTGTTGGCGAGCACCATCGCCCCGAATTCGCCGTCTCGACGCCTGCCGTCGTGCTCGCGGCAGCCGCAGAGCGTACCAAGACGATCCGCTTGACGAGCGCGGTCACCGTTCTGAGTTCAGATGATCCGGTGCGGGTGTTCCAGGACTTTGCCACGTTGGACCTGCTCTCAGGGGGGCGTGCGGAAATTATGGCTGGTCGCGGCTCATTCATCGAATCGTTCCCCCTCTTTGGCTACGACCTCGACGACTACGATGCATTGTTCGCCGAAAAGCTCGATCTGCTGCTCCAGCTCCGTACAACGGAGCGCGTCACCTGGTCGGGACAGGTGCGCCCGTCGCTCGACGGACTGGGAGTATATCCTCGTCCTCTCCAGAATCCCCTCCCCATCTGGATCGCCGTCGGTGGGACGCCTGCATCGGTGGTTCGGGCAGGAACCCTCGGTCTGCCGATGGCTCTTGCCATCATTGGAGGCGAGCCAGCACGATTCGCGCCATTGGTGAGGCTGTACCGCGAAGCCGCGCGACGTGCCGGACATGATCCGACCACGCTGCCCGTGAGCATCAACGCGCATGGCTACGTCGCAGACACGTCCCAGCAGGCGGGAGATGATGTCTTCGCTTCCTATGCGTCCATGATGAACAAGATAGGACGAGAGCGTGGCTGGCCTGGCATGAGCCGACGAGACTTCGACGCTTCACGCTCACTGCACGGGGCCCTTGCCGTGGGGAATGCCGAGGAAGTGATTGAAAAGATTCTTATGCAGTATGAGATCTTCGGGCATCAACGTGTCCTGCTCCAGATGACCGTCGGCGCAATCCCGCATCGCAAGGTGCTCCACTCCATCGAGGTATTTGGGACCAGGGTTGCCCCTGTCGTGCGCCGAGAGACCGAGTAGGCTCGTGCGTCAGCATGTCCATTGAGAGGCACTTGAAACTGGACATACGTCGAAAGAAGTGGAGGAGCCATGAGTGATCGGTATATACCGGTGCCGATGTGGAATAACCGGTCCGGTCAATGGGAACCCGTCGATTTCCGGCATGGGCAGCGCGTGACGGCGTGGCCCACCGGATGTGATCGTGCCCGACTTCCTTTGCCGGACTATCGCGATGGTGATCGGGTGCAATTTGT
>JBDTHH010000426.1:0-2856 GCA_039937055.1 Ktedonobacteraceae bacterium
AAGATTACAAGAGGATTTCTCGCCAGTCAGTAATACAGGTATGTGGTGAAGGAGCGCGGGACATCCATTACAAAGGGCTGGAATGGGATACTCGTACACTAATACGCCCGCTCGCTATTTCTGGATTACTTGCTTTCACAATAGAGGGTTTCACATATCCTTCGTAGCTGCGTGATTTATCACGCGTGGGCTATCCATATTGTTGGGCCTGCCCACACGTGATAAATCACGTAGCTACGAAGGCGGGTGCTTGTATCAAAAGTGAAACCCGGTTACACCTATACATCCAATAGCGTCAAGTTTGCGTATGTTTTTAATAGAAGACCATATTACGCAGCAACAAGAAAGATCTCCGTTCATAGCGTCTTACTGTATAAGGAGATAGTAAAGCCATGAAGTTCAAATTTACAGCGCGTTTATGGGTGCGCCGTGCCGCGCTGGCAACTGGCGTCCTCGCTGTTCTGGTATTTTTCGGTGTTCAGCCACTCCGGGTCTCCGCGCATACCCAGGGCAACGCCTTTATACGTATTGTGCATGCGTCTCCCGATGTAGGCATCGTCGATGTCTTCGTGGACGGCACCCGGTTGTTGAGCAGCTTTCAGTTCGCCACTGTCACAGGCTATGTTCCGTTGCCGGCCGGCTCACACCGTATTCAGATCGCGCTGATTGGCACTGGTGTGAACGCCGCCGTCATGGAGCGCACGATAGATGTCAGCGCAGACAGTGCCTACACCGTCGCCGCGCTCGGCACAAAAGCCACCGGCTTTTCCATCAACGTCTTTACTGATAATAATCTCATTTCAGGGCATGGGACAAAGGTGCGCCTCTATCATCTCTCTCCAGGAACGGGTTCTGTGCGGGTCGATGTAGGAGCAAAAGCCATCATTAGCGGCCTGGCCTATCAACAAGTCAGCGATTACATAGCTATCCCAGCGGGCGCGTACACCTTTCAGGTGACAGTCGTGCCGCAGGATGCGACCGTGCCGTTCTCAGCAACGCTTCAGCCCTGGACGGTGACCAGCGTCTTCGCTATTGGTCTGCTCAATGGCGATCCAAAGCTTGAACTGGTTAGCGCCCAGGTAGCCGGCATACCGCATATGCCCCTTACCGGTAGCGACCCGCGCCCTCAGCCAGCAGCTTCCTATCCCATGTCTCCCTGGCTGGTGGGACTGCTCGTTGCGCTAGCCATCAGCGCTGCTATCGCCCTCCAGCGTCTGACCTTTGTCTCCCGGAGGGCTGCCCCGTTACCCGGTAAATAGGGTGCGCGTATCCTCTCATAGAGGGTATTGCATCAAGAAGGGAGTCGAAGGGGACATGCAGGGCTTTAAACAAGATGATACGGGACAGGAGCAGAAGTCGGGTGATACCTCAATACCAGTGGAAGAACTCAGCGATGAGACGTTGATCCGCGCGATTGCCGTTGGGGTCGTCAAGGCAATGGAGCTACTGTACCAGCGCTATTATCGTTTGCTCTACGCTATCGCCTACCGCATGGTAGCGGATCACCAGCTCGCCGAAGATCTGCTCCAGGAATCCTTCTTCTCGGTATGGCGCAGCGCCGGCACCTATTCAGCGCAGGCTGGCTCGGTCCGGCGCTGGCTCATCTCGATTATTCGCAATCGCACTATTAGTCATCTACGCAGTACCCGCGCGCGTTCAGCCCTCAAAGCAACGACGCTGGACGAACTTGAATATGACGAGGCCAGGGCGTCTCCTGATGTATGGGACGAGGCATGGCGATCTGTGCAGGGGGCGCAGGTTCGCGAGGCGCTGCTGAGGCTATCCAGCGAGCAGCGCACGGTGATCGAACTGGCCTATTTTCAGGGTTGGACGCAGTCTGAGATCGCGGAAGGCTATCACATTCCCCTGGGCACAGTCAAGGCGCGTATGCGTCTCGGCCTGCTCCACCTGAAACGCATCCTGGAACAGATGGGGGTCCATGAACGCTGAAACATAGCATCAGTGCATGGTTAGCATCGATTATATATCAAGAGAAGAGAACGGAGATTCCACATGAACTGCCAGGAATTTGAAGAACTATCGGGCGCGTATGCTCTCGGTGCTCTCAATGATGGGGAACGAGCAGTTGCCGACGAGCACCTTGCGCAGTGCCCTCGTTGCACTCGTCTACTTCAGGAACTTCAATCTGTTGTGGATCTCTTACCCTTAGCCGCACCGGAGGTAGAGCCCTCGCCGGAGCTGAAAGAGCGCCTCCTCAGCAGCATCCAGGCCGATATGCCACACCCGGTGGTATCTCAGAGGTATGCTCGCCCAGTCCAGCAGGCGCGACGCCAGCATGTACGACGCCCATCCTGGGGCATGCAACTGCTTGCCACCGCCGCCGTGCTCATGCTTGTCCTGCTCGGCGGTATGGCCGTGTGGAATATCTCGCTCCAGCAGCAGGTTGGTCGTCTCTCTAACAAACTTGCACCTCCCGTGATCTATGCACTCCAGGGCACCGCGCCGGCCGCGAAGGTCAGCGGAGAAGTGCTCTACTTTGAGCAGCAGCATACGGCCGTCCTGGTCCTGCACGGCTTGCCAGCCGCCAGGGGCGCGCAGGTGTACCAGGCATGGCTTATTCAGGGCAAACAGCCCCGAAGCATTGGTCTGCTCACAGTGCAAAATGATGTCGCCACTCTCAACTTCCAGAGCGATATCAGAGGGTTCGACGCCGCCGCCGTCAGTCTGGAGCCAGGTCCCCAGCCCAGCAAAGATGCCCCCAAAGGGCCAATAGTAGCGCTGGGAGCATTGAAATAGACACATTCGTAGGGCCATGCTTGCTCGGCCATCCTCTGGCGCCAGAGGATGGCCGAGCAAGCATGGCCCTACGAATGTGTCTATTTCAATGCTCCCAGC
>JBDTHH010000427.1:0-9607 GCA_039937055.1 Ktedonobacteraceae bacterium
GATTTCTCACGCGAGTTGCTGGCAGAATCTCGAACTCTTCCCTGAGTTCGTACGTACATAATTGGAGAGCGGCAGAAGAGTTAGTCCTGAGAAGGAGGCACATATTTGATGAACGAGCAGGAAATGCAGTTCGCGGACCCTGAGTGGCGACCGCCGGAGGATGGGATGGTGCAGGCGCAGCAGGTGGCACCTGAGCCATATCCGTATGTACCGCAACCGATCAATCGCGAGCCGGCTATGTCGCAGACTACCGCCTCCGTCCCCCCGAGTGATGTCCCGCCGCTGCCAGTACAGCCCCGACCATATGTGGGTGGCTATGCGCCCCAGCAGATGGGAAGCAGACAGTATGGAGTTCCAGCGCGCAAATCGCGAAGTCCCTGGTTCTTGATTATTGCCGTAATCATCGGCTTTAGTTTGCTGAGTGGAGGGTTCAGCAGAGGAGATAACTCTCACAGCCCGAACCACTGGCCCCCCGGCATTCCTTGGGGCAACGCGGCGCCGCAGCTCTTTGTCGTTGGCACTAGCAGTGTACCCACGATCGTGATACAGGGGCAATCCGGCAATATTCAAATCAATAGAGGGTTGGATACCGATAAAGTTACGGTCGACACAGCTAACAAAAATGCTGTGCAGTATAATAAGGATAGCAATCAACTCACAGTGAACGACACATCAGATGACCTGACTGTAACGGTTCCAGGCAATGCCATTCTACAAATTAATACGCAAAGCGGCGATATCGATGTTCAAGGCGTAGATGGGCAGATGAACCTGGTAAGTAACTCGGGTACGATCCACGTCGAACATAGCACGTTGAAGGGCCAATCCATCATGAAGTCAGATAGCGGGTCAGTCACGTTCAATGGCTCTCTTGATCCCAGCGGGTCGTACCAGTTTGAGAGCAATAGCGACGCCGTAAATGTGACGCTGCCGGCGAGCGCCTTCTTCCATGTGGATGCGAGTACGAATTCAGGCTCGATCGACTCAGATTTTCAGGTGCAACCGGCTGGAACTCAGATGCATGGAGATGTAGGGAACCAGCCGAGACCCACAATAACACTGAAGACCGATAGCGGCGACATCCATCTACACCAGGCATCATGATCTGAGAAGGTGACGTGTGAATGGAGTCCCATTGACGCGTCCCCTTCCCATACATGACGGCTTATCTTCCCTCGCTTGTTGTGAGGTCACATATACTGAAGAAGAAACCCTGGGAGTTGTGTGGGTGCAAGTGGGAGGAACATGATGTCGGCAGAGGGAGATTTTCATGAGCTGGCTCATCATGTTCGAGATCTTCTAGAATGTGGCGCGGCCTGTTTGTTTCTGGGCTGCCCGGAGGCGGAGTTACGTCATCCCCTGCTCGATATGTTTTTGCCCGGCATAGAGTCCTATGTCGGGTTCTATGGGTCGGTGGAGGTAGCCGCGCTCCTCAAGAACGAGTGTGTCCGCGCGCTCTGCGATAGCGCCGTGCAGAGCGGCGAGGTGTGCAGCCGCGGCGATGTGCCGCTCTCTATCGATGATAGGCCGGTCCAGAGCATTGCCGCGGCCCCGCTTGAACGCCCGGCGGGGATACTGGGGATTTTCCTCCTCACTGATGCCCGCGCGCACGCCTTTGGAGCAGGTGAGCAGCGGCTGCTGGAGAGCTACCGGGGCATGGTGGCGCAGAGCCTGGAGAAGGACATCCGTATCTTAAGCAAAGCCTCTTCTGTCCTGCTGCCAGGCGCCTCGCACAACGGTCCGGTGCCCTCGATCATGCTTCCGGTGCAACTTACTCCAAGACAACAGGAGCTGGACCGGCTCAAAAGCGAGTTTATTTCGATGGTCAGCCACGAACTGCGGACGCCGCTGACGGCCATTAAAGGCTATGCAGGCCTGTTACAGGCATACAGCGTAGCGGAAGAGACCCATAGCCCGAAGAACAAAGTAGCCATGACGCAGGCGCTTCAGCAGCAGTATCTCGATATCATTATGGAGCAGACCAATCATCTCGAAGTGCTTGCCAGCGATCTCCTGGATATATCGCGTATCCATGCCGACCGGCTCGTGCTGCGCTTTGTGCAGGTGAATATAGAACAGCTATGCCAGCAGGTAGCCGAGCTGATGCAGCATCGTGTGGATCAGGAGCAGCCGGGGAGATACTATATCCGCTGCATGCTGGAACCAGGCCTGCCACCGGCGTGGGCGGATGCTGACCGGGTGCAACAGGTGCTGACAAACCTGCTGGAGAATGCTATCAAGTATTCGTTAGCAGGTGGGCTGATCGAGATCCAGGTGTATGTGCGCCATAGCGTGCAAGCGCAGAATGGCAGCTCTCATCCTCTGAAAGAGGCGATACAGGACGAGGAGACAGAAGATAGGCCAGAGGCGACGCTCCCACACGGGCCGCAGATAATGTACGTGATCGTGCGCGACCAGGGCATCGGCATCTCTCCCGATCAACAAGCGCGGCTCTTTCAACCGTTCAGTAGAGTAGAGCATCCCGCCACGAGCCATATACCAGGAGCCGGCCTTGGCCTGTATATCACGCGCAAACTTGTAGAGGCTATGGGAGGCACCATCACCCTGCAAAGCGACGAAGAGGAAGGGACGAGTGTGACGTTTACCTTACCTGTGGCATGACGAAGCCCCTTGCTTCTTCCCAATGCGCGTAGGGGCGAGGCAAGCCATAGCCCCTACGCGCATTGGGCCAAAGGTGCAAGCCCCTTGCTAAATATAGCCCTGTTTGTTATAGTGTGCCTGGGAACAGCAACCATATCTGGACAAGGTAAAGGGGCGAGAAATGCACATAGGTTTGCTAGAAGATGACATTGCCATCCAGGAGATGCTGAAGCTCGTACTCCAAGACGAGGACTATGCTGTTACAATTTATCCAACGGCCGAAGAGTGCCTGGACGCTCTGCTGGCTGCCAAACAAGATCAGGTATACCTGCCATTTGACCTCCTGATCGTAGACTGGCGTTTGCCAGGCCTGGTATCAGGCATCCAGGTGATCCAGAAAATTCGCGATACCACGAAATTTCGCTCCTTACCCATTATTTTGACCACAGCCGCCAGTTTCAGCGATACCCCGGAACTTGATGGTTTGCAGGTTACCTTTCTGGAGAAGCCCTTCGCGATCGATGAGATGGTGGATATGATTAGGATTCTCACACGGTCAGATGCGGTCTCAGAACGTTAGCATGGCCTGCGAAGCCAGTCTAGCCTTTGAAAAAATTAGCTCAACCTGAGAGAAAGCTGAGCCAACCTTAGAGAAAGCTGAAACATTTTATTGTTGACTTGTCCTTATGCATGAGTCCCTGTTATCCTTTACCTGGTGATACATTCCACCTGTTGCAAGCAAGTGGAAAGCGTGAAGAAGAGTGTCCGGGCTTTAGTAGTGCAGGCAAATATGCCGTATTTTGCACGTAGTGCTCTGCCCCGACGGTAAACAAAGAGAACGGTCCAGGTTTTCTGGATACCTGCTATGCCAGGGGAGACCGACGAAGGTCAGCAATTTTACCGATGAAGAGGAGAACAGAAGCATGCAGACGCAAAAAGGTCGTGGCCGTGGTTTCGCATCGATGAGTCCCGAAAAGAAGCGTGAGATTGCCAGCAAGGGTGGCAAGGCAGCCCACGCGCTGGGAACAGCGCACAAGTGGACCAGCGAAGAGGCGCAGGCCGCCGGGCGCAAGGGTGGGTCAATTAGCCGCCGTCGTCCGCGCCATAGCGTTCATATCCAGGCGTAGCGCGAAGCAAAGTAAAAGGCTGGCAGTAACATGTCAGCCTTTTGTTTTTCCGTGGAATGTGGTCCTATGGTAAGGCCACATAATTGATAGGGTTGAGCCAGATATTGTTCACCACGACCATAAAATGTACATGTGGCCCCGTTGATGCCCCCGTACTGCCCTCGTACCCAATAACCTGCCCCCTGGTCACGTTCATGCCGACTTTGACGATGAAACGCTGCATGTGGCCGTATACCGTGGCGATATAGTGACCGTGATTGATTTTGACCGCCCAGCCCAGGCCAGAGATATCCCAGCCGGTCCAGATAACTTGCCCGCTGTCGGCGGCCATGAGGGGGGTGCCATAGGGGGCGGCCAGATCAATGCCAGTATGCGGCTTCCAGCAGCCGCACCATGTCTGGAACTCAGGATGCCCGAAAGGCTGAGAGATCACGGCGCCCAGGATGGGGCGTTGCATCTTGCCAGTTCCCATAAGGCCGCTGGCGGTGATGTAGGTCGCGCAGGTCTGCCAGAGGTTGGAGCCGCCGCAGCTTCCTTCGCCGGTAGCCAACGCCGCCGTGGGTGTGGGCGGTTCTATATGCTGTAGCGGATTGATCGAGTTCAACGGACTGGTTGAGAGCCAGTCGCTAATGTTTTGCGCGACGCTGTGGGGCTGCTGACCATTGCTGAGGGGCACGACAAAGACCATTCCCAGGATCAAAATAACGGTCATGGAGAGCAGCACGCCAGGTAGCATCATGGCGCTACGACGGTGCGGCTGAGCGGGTGCCAGTGTAGCAGTCCGCGCTCTTTTCGTCGCAGCCGGGATGATAAGCGGCAATTTGGCGCTGGACGTGGGTGACATAGAGTGGCCAGGTGGCGCCTGTAGCGGTATAGTTAACCTGGCTGTACGTCTTGGGCCTGTGAGGACGGGAGGTAGCGGCGCTGTTTCCTGGTTGGCAAGCTTGCTATCCTGATGCGCCAGGGATCGCGTTGTACGGTGATCGGGTAAAGGTGACATCATGTAGGCCTCGCTGATTACACCTGTCGGCGGTGAAGTAGTTGTGTATAACCCAAGAGACACTGTACCTGAAAAAGGACCATCTGACTAGAGATACCGCGCGCAGTAGCGCAAAAGGGCTAGTTTGCCGGGTGGATCTTTACCAGACCGGGCATGCTGGATGGCGGGCAAGGCATTCTGCTCCTCTAAAAGATAAACCCACCTGAATACAACTTTGGGGGTAGGATAGGCAAGTACTTTTTGAACATTTACTGGCTAATGAGGTGAATGGCTGTTATAATGACCACTGGTGAAGCTCTATGAAAGGTACTAGCGGTTAGGAGGAGCGACGTATTCCACAGGAACGACCACAACAAGTAAATGATCCGGCGCCCAGCATCTCGACTATCGACCCCCGCGCGGAATCTTTATCACCCGCGGTGGCAGGTGAAGATGAAGCTTTAGAGCATGAGAACTATTGGGGTGTGGGGGCGTTTCGTGTTCGCTTCAAGCTGTCGAATTTGTTGCCTGGTGGCGGCTTCTCTATCCGGCGTTTCAGTATCGCGGAAGCAGCGGTCCTGCTCATGATGGCGTATCTGGCCTCCAAGGGACTGGGAGTTGTGCGGCAGACCATCTTCAATGCCATCTTTGGCACTGGTCTCGAAGCTAACGCGTACTATGCTGCCTTTCGCCTGCCCGATACCCTGTTCAATTTGATTGCCGGGGGGGCGCTGACGCAGGCCTTTATTCCGGTTTTCGTCTCCTATGAGAGAGAGAAGGGTCAGCGCGAGGCCTGGTATCTTGCCAGCCTGGTCTTCAATGTTCTGCTGGTCGCCCTGACCTTCCTGATCCTGATAGGGGCTATCCTGGCGCCCCAGTTTGTCTCACGCCTGCTGGTACCCGGCTACCCTCCGGCGCAACAGGCCTTGACGATCACGCTGACGCGTATCATGCTGATTCAACCCCTGATTCTCGGCTTAGGCACGATCGCCACCGCGATTCTGCATAGCAAGCGCCAGTTTCTCATGCCGGCAGTATCGATCGCCATCTACAATATCGGCTTGATCGGCGGCCTGATTGTGACGCTGGCGATCCCGCGTGTGGGTATCTATGGCCCGACCTTCGGTGTGCTGGCGGCGGCCGCGTGCCAGGTAGCCGTGCAGCTCCCGGCGCTGCGTAAACAGGGCGTGCGCTACCAGTTCGTCTGGAACCTCAAGTATCCGGGTCTACGCGAGATCATGCTGCTCTTTATCCCCAGCGCTCTGGCTGTGGGCGTGGCATATGTGGGCTTTATCGCGGAGACGGCTTTTACCTCCTATCTGCCCGATCCAGCCAGTCTTGCCGCGTTACATAACGCGTTTATGCTTTTTGCCCTGCCGATCTCGCTGGTGGCGCAGGCTATCTCGCAGGCGGCGTTACCGCAGATGTCAAGCATGGCCGCGGCGGGCCAGTACGCGAGCTTGCGGCAACTGGCGTTCAAAGTCATAGCCAGCTCAATCCTGCTCAGTGTGCCATCGGCGATAGCCTTGTGGCTCTTTGGTGGGTTCGCCATTCGCCTGCTTTTCCAGCATGGCGCATTTACGGCGCATTCCACCGCTGTGACGACTCTGGCCCTGATCGGCTATGCCGTAGGCTTACCGGGAGTGGCCGTCGGTGATCTGGTGGCGCGCTCGTTCTATGCCCTCAAGGATGGTCGCACGCCGTTATTCACCAATATTTTCGCCCTCGTTGTGCGTATCGGCCTGATCGTCCTGTTGCTGGGGACGCTGAAAGGCATGGACATCATCCTGGCCATCCCCCTGGCCTTCGGGGGCGCCTCGACCGCCGAGGCCCTGCTCCTCTGCCTCTTGCTGTTCATACGCCTGCGCAAGAAGATGGATAGACAGAAGGTGGCAGCAAGCCCTGAAGTTGTAGCGGATGACACGGTGTGAAATTTGATAACGGCTTAATGGTAAAAGACAAGAAAGATCTACCAGCGCTTTTTATTCTGCCCCCTTTGTTGAAGGAGGACCGTTATAGATAACTGACAGCCACACATCTGTGAGGGCATCAATTACCTGCTGCTCGTTACGAAATGCGGGATGTCCAATCGCGGCAAGATAGTAAATGCGCTCGCTCATCCATGTGAGGGTGCTTGCCAGGGTAAATGCGTCCACACCAGTTCCAGGAGCGCGTCCCGTCGCACGGTCGTGTTCAATGCGTTGCGTGGCTGCCGTCGTGAAGCCTTCCATCATCTCAAGCCAGAGCGCTGCCAGCTTTTCGTCAGAACGCCAATTCTCGACGATTGCGCGCAACACTGGTGCATGTTTCATCCAGAGCTGTAATCCCTGCCTGGTCCCCTCTCGCAATATGTGTTCCGGGGACTCAGCACTCTTCTCAACCCAGGGCTGAGCAACTGCCTGAGCCTGTTTAACAGCGCGGCGAACCAGTTCTGCCAGGACTGCGTATTTGCTCTCAAAATAGAAATAGAAGCTGGCGCGCGCAACCTGGGCGGCACTCAGAATGTCGGCGACGCTCAGTTCGTCGAAACGCTGGTGCGAGAGTAACTGTTCAGTTGCCTCCAGGATAGCCTCCCGCTTGTCCTTCTGGTCTGCTTCTTCCCGGCTATTGTTTGGATTGTCACGTCTGGCAAAGCCTTGTGGCATAAGATAGTCCACCTCAGATTCTAGCTTACGTATTTTACAGCAGCACCATATCACAAAGCAAGCAGAAGAGAGGAAGCTGGCTTCTGCCCTCATCTTGACAGATACGCCACAAGCAGTATACACTATGTCTGAATGTATTGTCTGAATAGGGTGTATGATGCTTCATCATTGTTCAAGGCGGCATCGATAGTACACTACTCTATGGAGTTTTACCTATGAGGTACCGGCTTTTAGGGACAAGCGGACTACGTGTCTCAGAAGTCTTTCTCGGTGCGATGACCTTTGGCGAGGAATCTGGTCCAGGGGCATCGTTGCAAGAGTGCCGTCGTATGCTTGAGGCGTATGCTGAGGCTGGCGGCAATGTGATTGACACGGCGATCAACTACAGGAATGGTGAGAGCGAGAGCTTTGTCGGAGAGTTGCTTGAGGGGCGCAGGGATCGTTTTGTGGTGGCTACCAAGTACACGGTGTCGCGCGACCGCGCGGATCCCAATGCCTCTGGCAATCATCGCAAGAATCTTATGCTCTCGCTTGAGACCAGCCTGCGGCGCTTGCGTACCGACTACATTGATCTCTATTGGGTCCATATCTGGGATCGTAACACGCCCATCGAGGAAACCATGCGTGCCCTCGATGATGCTGTGCGCGCCGGGAAGATTCTCTATGTTGGGATTTCAGATGCCCCCGCCTGGATTGTCTCGCGTGCCAACACGCTGGCCGAGTGGCGCGGATGGAGTCCTTTTGTTGGTTTGCAGGTTCCTTACCACTTGCTTAAGCGCGACATTGAGCGTGAGTTGCTGCCGATGGCCGAGGCATATGGCATGAGCGTCGCTACCTGGGGACCGCTCGCCGATGGCGTGCTTTCGGGGAAATTCACGCGTCCTGGCAGTGCTGAAGGGCGAACGCGTGTATCCTCTGACACGATCAGTGAGCACGATCACGCCGTTGTGCGCGTTGTCCAGGAAGTAGCGGATCAGCTTGGCGTCACTCCCTCGCAGGTGGCCATCGCCTGGATACGTAGCCGCTCACGCGCGATCCACCCGATTATTGGGGCGCGCCGGCTCGACCAGTTGCTGGAGAACCTGGGTGCGCTCAATGTTGAGCTGCCCACCGACCTGATCGCGCGCCTGGATACTGCCACCAATTTTGATAAGGGGTTCCCGGCCAATTTCATCAATGGAACCTCGCCGTGGATCTATGGCGATGCGGGACAACTGGTTGATGGGCGCGGGTAAAGAGATGCATAGATGTGCAAATGAGTGTTCACAAGCGCGGTGCTATCTATGGCGCTGCTTGAAAGATAGAGGAGAACTATCATGACTCAGTCAGAGACGGAAGCCATTCCCGATGGCCTTCACACCATCACTCCGCATCTCGTTGTGCGGGATGCAGGGCGAGCGGCGGAATGGTACAAGGCCGCGTTGGGAGCTGAAGAGCGGGGGCGTATTCCCGTGCCTGGTGGAAAATTTATGCAGATAGAGTTGCGGTTCGGCGACTCGGCGGTGATGCTGGCTGATGAATTTCCCGGTGCCGGCATTCTCTCGCCCTTGGCAATAGGTGGCACGCCTGTCGTCCTCCACTTCTCCACTGAAAACGTCGATGCCCTCTGGAAACGCGCCATAGATGCAGGCGCCACTGTCTTGCAGCCATTGCAGGAGCAGTTCTGGGGCGACCGCTATGGGCAAATCATTGACCCATTTGGCTATCGTTGGGGGCTGGCTCAACATATACATGACGTTTCCTCAGAGGAGATTGCGCGTCACGCCGCAAAGGTATTCGGAGGTCAAGAATGACAGGCGGACCGCCAGGGCCTGCCCCCATTCATGAGCTGCGTATCGCGCTCACCGTTGACGATATCGACACGGCCCTGCACTTCTATCATCACGCGCTGGGCCTTCCTGTTGTCCAGCAATGGAGTACGCCAGAGGGTCGGGGCTACATCCTGGCCTTCGGCTCCACAACGCTGGAATTGATCGATCGCGCTCAGGCCGAGTTGATTGACCACATAGAAGTTGGTCAGCGGGTCGCAGGCTCAGTACGCCTGGCCTTCGAGGTGCAGGATATAGAGGAGGTCCGCCAGCGCCTTCGCGAAGCTGGTGCGCGTTCTCTAGCCGATCCTGTGCATACCCCCTGGGGTCACGACAACGCCCGTCTGCAAGCGCCGGATGGCATGCAGATTACTCTCTATCGAGTTCCGAAAGATGGTGATGACAAAAAGTGAGCGGCGTGTCCGTAGGGCATGGCAAGCCTCATAG